>JBDUAM010000069.1:0-19340 GCA_040004655.1 Chthonomonadales bacterium
ATGCGCACGAAACAGAACATCTCATCCGCGATTTTGGTCACGCCCGCAAGATAGCAGCCTTCAACGGAGCGCGCCAACTTGCAAAGTATCGGGGCAGAAAACGGACCATGTATCCGCTTAGTTAGGCCCGGAGAACGTGCTTTTTGCCAGATATATTGACTTTCTTCAAGATTCATCCTCAAAGGGGTAGATATCTGGGAGTATTTATTCTGGTATAATTCGAAACATAGTCCCCTGGATTTCTCCTCACACCAGACAAGTTTGGACGTTTAACAGACTGTGCCAAGGTGGATGAATATGACGAGGCGCGGAGGTGGACAGGCTTTATGAAGACGTCTATCAAATGTAACTGCGGTCAGCGCGTCTTTTCGCGTGATGTCATGCAGCAGGGATATTACGTCCGGCAGTTCGGCCCAAGCTATGTTTACATAAAGTTTCGCTGTTCCCGCTGTAAAAAGCTTGGCGAACATTATGTCAAACAAGAAGATTGGGAAGAAGGACTGCTGAAGGACAGTGTCCTTGAAGTGAACGGGGATGAGAAATCCCGCTTCCTGAACATGGGTAAGATCACGGTGGATGAGATGATCAATTTCCATTATGCTCTGGAGGGTCTGGAGAAAATCCCGGACGTTATTGAGAACGAGTCGAACGGATAGACGAAGACCGCCAGGTGGCGGTCTTCAGTAGTTTTAGGAGTTTAGTAAAGTGCACACGACAGAACAAAAACCAGATAAGGCGCCCAACCACAGCAAGAAGATTGTGCTGCACAATCGGCGCGCCCGACACGAATATTTCATCGAAGATATCTTTGAAGCTGGCCTCCAACTCGTGGGAACGGAAGTAAAATCCATTCGCGCTGGCCAGGCCAATCTTCAGGATGCCTTCTGTCGCGTGGAACATGGCGAAGTGTGGCTATTCAACATGCACATCTCGCCGTTTGATCACGGCACGCACTGGAACGTTGAGCCCACCCGCAAGCGAAAGCTGCTTCTGCATCGTCGAGAGATTGACATTGTGCAGGCCAAGATGGAGCAGAAGGGACTCGCGCTCATTCCGCTCGCGCTCTTCTTTCAGCACGGCTTCGCCAAAGTTGAAATAGGTATTGGTAAAGGTAAGAAGCTGTTTGATAAACGCGACTCCATTGCTAAACGCGACCAGGAACGAGACGAGCGCCGATCCGTGTTTGGTCGTGATTAGCCTCCCCCGAGGGCAAACCAATGCTTAGTCCCACCCACATATCCAATGCCGGCGACGCCATTACGGCCGTTATGATGTTGACTGCCTGCCTCATTTTCGGATCATTGCCGTGTATTCGAATGATCGGATGGTGGTCAGAAGGAACTATTGACGGCGGAATGGCGATGATTGCCATCATGATGTACATCGGTCTTCTTGTCTCCGCAACCATGTTGCCGATTATCTACGGAATTGTGATCATTCTGGTCATCCTCTCCTCTGCTATCATGTTTCCCATCTTTTCACAGGTGAACGATACCGCTCAGCTGAGAAGCATCGACAAAGATCGGCTTGAAAAATACTCGGAGGCTCTCGATCGCAATCCCATGGATCACGCCGCCCGTCTCGCCTATGCCGAAGCGCTGAAAAAAGAGGGCGACATCCATGAGGCGCTTAAGCATATGGAGTGGCTTCTGGAGACGGTTCCGAGCCTCTCATTTCGAGTGCGTCCACAGGTTGAATCGTGGAGGCGAGAACTCGAACGAGTTGGTGTACCAAATCCGATCATCTGCCACCGATGTCATGCGGAAAACGCCTGGAATGCAGAAGGCTGCGAACAGTGCGGCGCGGCATTTGGCACCGTGCGCGGGATGAAGCAGAGCGTTCATAACGATGGCGGACCCAAAGCAGTCATTCGCGGTTGGCTGGTTGCATCTACAAGCGTTATCGTGGTGATGTTTGTTCTCTTCTCCATGCCAACCATTATCGCCGGACCCATCATTCTGGCGACTGTGCTTGTGGCGATATGGTTATTTCTTAAGTGGGTCGGCGGCGATATGGGAACAGTCGGCGATTGATCTGCGCATCGGAGCGCTTTACACATGGATAGATTTATCCTTTTCACCAAACATTTCAAAGAACTGCAAATTCCAGCATTGATTGATGCGTCCCACACCATTGGCGTGCAGGGGATCGACATGGCCGTTCGTCCGGAATATCCAGTCCATGCCGGAAACGTTAGAACCGCATTGCCCGCCGCCGCTCGAGATTTGCGGAAGGCGAACCTCACGCTCCCGTTGGTAAGCACTCCGGTGGAATTTGTTGACCCAGATTCTAAGTTCGCCGACGATCTCTATTCGGCCTGCCACGACGCGGGAATTGAGAACGTGAAGATAGGCTATTTTGAATTCAACGACAAGCCCTATTACGAACAGTTAGCAAATGCCCGCAAGCAGATTGATAAGTTTGCAAAGCTCGGCTCGCGGTTCGGAGTTCGAACGCTCCTGCATACGCACAGCGGCAAGCACCTCGGGCTGAATGTGTCGGGGATGATGGACCTGACCAGAGACTTAAATCCGTTTGAAGTCGGCATCTACGTCGATCCCGGTCATCTTGCCATCAATGGCGAACCGCTCGACATGGGAATTCGGATGCCGGGCGATAAGCTTAGTATGGTCGGACTAAAGGATTTCAAGCGTAGATCGGCACCGCCATATATTGCGGACTGGGTTCCGATGGGTGAGGGCGTGGTCGATTGGAAGTTGGTCGCCAACACGCTGAAGTCCGTGAAGTACCGAGGCTGGATGAGCATCTTCTGCGAGTGGAACGCCTCTGATACAAAGGACGCCATTCGCCTGGCCAAACAAGACACCGATTACTTCCGAAAGATTTCAGGCGGATAATCTAAGTGCGCGTTTATGATCTCGACAAAACGCAGGTGTGGTTGAATAAGACCATTCAGCTCAATGCGCATCCACCAGTTCGCGGTGGGATCGTGGGTCGAAATAGGTACTTGCATATATTTGTCGGCTTCGTATCGGTCGTTGGAATGGCCCTATTGTTAATCATTCTCTGGCCGCGATCAAAACCTGTTCAACTTGCGATGGTAGGTTCAATAACACCGGATCGTGCGAGAGTTCAAGATGTAACGCCTGTTCTAACGACGTCTGTCGCACACGAAGACAACGTAGTGCAGAAGTCGATGTTAATCCGTGGGAATGAACATCGCGGTGTCGGGATCACGCGAGGCGATGGATTTGTGCCACCCTCCGCTCCGATCTTTCTGGATGGTTTAAACTCCACTCCAAGAGGTATCGTTTCACCGAAAATACTTAAGCGAATTAAGAATTAGTAGAGAAATCCGTCGTAGACGTATTCAGCAGGACCCGTCATCAACACGCCTTCACCTTCACGCCAGCAGATCACCAACTCGCCACCGCGGCTTCGCACTGTCACGCGCTCGTCTGCGAATCCTTTCAGAATTGCGGCAATGCCCGCGGCGCATGCCCCCGTCCCGCAGCCCCAGGTCTCGCCAACGCCACGTTCCCAGATTCTTAACTCGATAGTTCCGTGTTCGATTACTCGGGCCCACATAATGCTCGTGCGTTCTGGGAATAAGGGGTGCCGTTCCAGTAATGGGCTCCATCTCAAGAATGCTTGATCTGTGGGAAGTTCGTCCACGAAGATGACGCTGTGAGCGCTGCCCGTCGACAATGTGGTGAGTTCAAAGACTCGTTCATCAATTTCAATGGGGTAGTCGATCACTCGATCAACATCAACTGCCATTGGTATATCTGCCGGATCAAATTTTGGCGGACCCATATTGACAGTAATGAGTGGCACACCAGTGACCTGGGGTTTCATGCTTGCATCTACCACGCCACCAAACGTCTCAATAGTCAGGTCAACCGGCTTACCACTCTCGCCAAAACCCTTGTGGTCCCACATGTATCGAGAGATGCAGCGCAGGCCGTTGCCACAGACATCCGGGGAGCCATCGGGATTGTACATTCGCATGAAAGCGTCAGCGCGATCGCAGTGGTCAAGAACCAGAAGTCCATCTGCTCCAGGACCAAACTTGCGGTCACAGGTGCGAATCGCAAATTCTGACCAGTCGACTTCGCCAACGTTGTCTGCTTCGACAAGGATGAAGTCGTTGCCAACGCCCTGCATTTTGGTAAATGGAATCTTACGTGAGGCGTCGCTCAACGGCGTCGCCTGGCATGCTTGACGATTTTGCGCTTTGCCTTGTGCTTCACGATGCGCCTTCCATGGACCGCTGGCTTCTTTCTCTTCATTACGCGCTTGTGCTTGAACGATCCCGAGCGGGAAGCCCATCGGTTCAGTGTAGTGCGAGCGGGCGGAATGTTCAACATGATCGGTTTGTCGGCCTCCAGCGTCACGGGGTTGCCGTAAACGGCTCCGGTGATGCCGGCCGTATCGCAGGAGAAGAGAGCTTTGCCGTTTTCTACGCAGAGTTCCCAACTACCGTCCGTCATTTGCAGGTTAACGGACGGTCGACCCGCGAGCGTAACAATTACGCTTCCGGCTGGTTTGCCGAAAGTGAGCACGGGCGCCTTGCCCCAATTCTGAATTCGAAACTTTCCTGGTGCGCCAACCGGCATCTGCTCCAGCGCTTGATCGGTATTTTCAGCCCGCGTGACCATCTTGATGATGTATCGCTTGGAGGCGTCCAGTGGTAGATCGTCCAGCGCGACCGCCATTACCGTGCCAATCTGTGAAGTTGTAGTGATGGACAACGCTCCGGCGGATATAGTCTTCCCGGAAACAAACTCGCCAGAAATGGCTGCGACCTTTGGTGCATTGATGGTCATATACCCGCCGAGAGTATTGCGACAGATCTGACCCGTGCTGGACACCAGATTGCCTGTCTCCATATCCTTAGGATTAACTGCTGCCCCCGCTATTCGAAATCGTTCCATGAACGGTTGAAGCTGGTTGGGATCGACAGAGCTGATGTTCAAGTCGACCACTCCCTTGCGAGGTGGTTTACGTTTCGAGGTTTGCGGTGGGTTTCCAATGGAAGCAATTGTCGGCAGCATGGCGCTGTTGATCCGCACAAACCATGCCAGCCGGTGAATGTTGGCAACTCCGCTTGGCCATCGAAGAAGGCTGTCGAATGAATATTGCAGGTTGGCAGTATTGGGGGATGCCTTGATGTCGCCATGCAGAAATGCCTGCGAACCGAGGCTGATCAGTCCCCAGACCAGTGGATCGCACTGGTGGTTAAAGTCGCCGAGTTTTTCCGGGTCCTTCCCGATGGAATATCCGAAGAGCAATACTGCGTCGAAATCTTGCAGGCTGCAGTAGGCAGCCATCTCAGGAACCGAGACGGATCGGTATCGATTGGGCCAGACAGTTGCCCATTCCCTTACGACTACCGGCTTATTCTCCCACCGCAGTGCGCCGAGCCAGGGCGCAATCTGGTAGACCGAACTTTGTCGAAGGGGATTGGTATCATTGCAGAAGAACGATCCCTCCCACTCCTTTCCAGAGAATGATGGGTGATCGCTATAATAGTTTTCGCTCGTGAAATCGAGTTCGGCTGCGGCGGATGCGATATCCGGCGCCATATCGTTTGAGACAACGCCTGTAATCGGCACGCGAACACCGATCTCTCGCAGGTACGATTTCATTTCTCTAAAGTAACCGCGTTGCGTTTCGTAAAGGAACCGAACACCGTCGCGGAGGCGCGTCGGGGCGCGCCGGACGTCAACCACGAGGGCGCTCAGCGGTGCATCTGTCTGGGCGGCAGGAGTGAACATCGGCAGATTTACGGCATAGGCGCCAGGATCTTCTGAATCTGAGAGTACGGGCGCCTCTGCAACATTTCCCCAGGCTCGCTTAATGCCCTCACGTGAGCCGTATTGAAGCAGAAGCCAGCGGTTCCACTGCTGTCGAAGTACCGCGCCATAGGGTTCGACCAGCGTATCCAGGTTCGCCGCCTTGAAGAAGAGGCCGTGTTCGTTGCATATCTCAAGAAGCGCGAGGCCAGGATCATCGACATATCGTAGATTGGTGTAAACATTCTTGTGCTGCAGGAACTGCTTCGCGAACTCTTTCTGGAGGTCGACCATACGTCGATCAAAAAAGGCGTACGGCTTTGCCGCTCGACCAACTTGCTCATAGTTGGGAACGTCGTCACCAGATTTGAACTGCCGAAAGTCGAGGAGATCGAAATAGTAGTAAATGCCGCGCTCTTTTAGCTTCGCGACCCAGTAGTCCAGCGTCTTCAACTTGGCCGGGTCCATCATTCGGGACGACGAGGCGTCGGAAGTATCGAGAAGTCCGCCGAGGGAGTCGACTGCTTCAAGGCGAACCATATTCAACCCCGCATGAGCAAACACATCTACGACGCGATCAATGGTCTTGGTATCTACAAAAATGCTCTTATTGCTGACGTTGATACCCCAGAACTTTGCGCGCTTACCGTTTGGCCACAAAAAATGGCCCTCTGGATTTACTGAAAGAAATCCGTGCTTGCCGGAAGGTCCGTCGAGGAGATGGCGGAAGTCGATGAGAGAAGAGTCAGGGAAGAGGCCGGAGTTGGGACTTATACGTCCGAAGCCTGGTGGCGTATCTGCGCGAGAACTCCCCACGAGAAGCCCGAGGAGCAGAACGGCGGTCAACTGAAAGCCCTTTGCGCGCATTACTTTCCTGTCAAAAGCTCAATCGAGTCGCCGACGCTAACATCACCGCTCGTGAGTACACTTGCCATCCACCCTGACCGACCAACAATTAGCTCTGGCAGTCGGGCATCGAATTGCTTGAGATTAGAACATCCCTTTCGGGCTATAGTGATCTCAATTACGGCGTCCGCCCCACATTTCAACTGGTCACCTGGTTGAATACTGGCAAAATCAATTCCGGAGATAGTAAGATTCTCCCCAAAAGTGCCTGCTTGAACGTTCGCGTTATCGGCGCGCAAGGCTGCGTAAGTCTCTTCATCGAAGAGGCAGACCTGTCGATCTCCGCCGCGCGAAAGCCTGTTACCCTCGAAGCCGAGGTTTGCAGTTAGTCGACCAGAATCGACCTTTGGTCGGGGCATTCCCTGTGCTCCACTTATGCAGATAGCTGAGATGAATCCAGTCACGTTCATTATTCCGGTCGCCTACAAGTTTTGTGCGAAGATTATACCGCAAAGTCATTGTAGCGGAGATTTTAAGAGTGGGAACCGTATGACGTATATTAATAGAGCGTATAGGCGCAAATTTTGTTCACTCGAATTTTCAACTTTACGAGCGTACTCAAAAACTGTAACGGTATGGCGAATTCAATCGTCTTAAAGGTACGCTTCAAATGGTGAGCGGATGAAGAGCGAGAGAGACGATGCGTGCGGGGAGCATGGCACAGAGGATCGGGGCTGTGGTGACGGGTGAACGCGCTTCCAATTTGGAAGACGCCGACAATTATCTCGTCTCCCGTTTTCTTGACGGGGACAGGTCCGCTTTCGACACTCTTTTCGCGAAGTATCAGGATTACGTCTACAACATCGTTTTTGGAATTCTTGGCAAGCCAGACGAGTCGCAGGACGTTACTGCGGATGTCTTTGTAACAGTATTTCGATCATTGAAGGGTTTTCGACGCGGATCGAGATTTGCCACATGGCTCTATAGAATAGCCGTCAACCGCGCGGTGGACTCCACCCGGTCGGCGCGCCTTCGAAGCTGGTTGCCGTTTGACGATGCAACCCGTGAGATTCCCGACACGGCAGATACGCCGGAACGCGTATTCGATAAAAAAGAGTCGCGGGGAATAGTCCAGAAGGTGTTGATGAAGGTTCCGGTCAAGTACAGAGACATTCTTGTTCTTCGGTACTACCAGGACCTATCGATAGAAGAGATTTCAGAAGTCTTAAGCTGCACGATTTCCGCAGCTAAAGTGAGGCTGCATCGAGCACGCCTGCAGTTCAAGGAGAAGTATGTTGAAGAATTCGGCACGGACACAAATGAACCTTTCCCGATGCCATGACGTAATAGAGCAACTCCCAGCATTTGTTGAGGGTGAGCTTGGGAATATAGAGGCGGCTCGCGTTCGTGGGCACGTTGAGATATGTCGCGGGTGTCGCGCTGAAGAGCTTCAGCTCCGAAGCTGCCTGGGCACGCTTCGTAGTGTCGCGCCGATTTCAGCACCATCTGCCTTGCAGGCGAAGTTTGCCGCAAAAGTTGCGAAATATGAACGAGCGCCCGCCAGATCATTCGGCGCGATGCGATGGGCTGCGTCCGCTGCCTGTTTGTTGCTTGTAATTGGTGTGGGAGCGACTGTCCGAAACTCCGGATGGTTCCATCCTCAGGCTCCGCCTATTGTGACGAATGTTCAGACAGACAATCCATCTGTTCGCGTTGCGGATTCTAATCCGAATACACACAACTCGACTATTAATAATGAAAATCCAGGTTCTTTGCCGACTGTTGACAAACAGCCGCTCGAAACTAATCGAGTAGCAATCATCGAACCGGAGAACCCGGAACCAATCGTTCGTGACGACACGCCTCGAACGCGAGTTATTCGACATCGCCCGACGGTTTCAAACAACGCGTCGGTGGCATCCAGTAATTCAGAGTTCCTCTCCATTCGGGCAGTTGATGGCACCAGCGCAGCAGATATCATCGCGATGAAACGCCGTACAGGGCAAGAGAGAATTGCAGCGGCAAATTACGACCAGTCGGCCGCCAAGGCAGAGATGCCACGACCTGCCAACATACCGGCTGCGCCCGGGGTCAAGATGATTGTCCCTGAACGAGATGAACAGCTGCATGTTGGTTCCAGCGTCACGAACGTACACACAGAGACAGGTTTCGATTCGCGAGGTGAAATCGCACTCATACGCATAAAGACGGATGGCAATGTCAAGTTGGATGAAAAGTAGGTTAGAAATGATCCAAAATAAATTACGCCTGTTTGTCCTGGTCGCGACGATAGGTTTTTCACCAATCGCTGCGTTAGCGCAAACGGCTGGAAATAATCAGAACGTTGGAGTTGCATTCTCCATATCTGGAGAAAAGGGAACCCCCGACGCACGCTACACGGTTCATGCCGACAACGTCGATTTGATGGACTTCCTTCGTACGGTCGCAAAGGACCTGGGATATCCAAAAGTTGAAGGCGCCGTCAATGGCACCATTAGCATCCATCTTCGAGATCTCGCCATCGCAGACCTGTGGAATAACATTGAAGTCAGTGCCAATCCTCCTGTCAAACTCTCGGCGGGAAAAACTTTGATCGTCACCCGCGACCCTGCATTCACTGCGGTGTTGCTTCAGCAGAGAATGAACGCAATCGCTGCGGGGAAGTATCTTCCGCCGAACTTTGGAACCGGTCCAGGTTCCGGGTTGAACGGCGTCGGATCGCAAATACAGACTGGATTGATGAAGCCAGTAACCTTGCAGATACCAGACGAGGCTCCCATTTCTCTCTCCAGCGCGTTACAGATGCTTGAACGACAGTCCGGCATGTCAATTGTGCTGGACGCCAGGATTTCGACCAACATCAAATTCATTGCATCCGTGTCCAACATGCCGTTGGGATTACTGCTCGATCGAATTGCGCCATCTACCGGTTATGGATCTCTTAAGTGGTACCTATCTGGCAACAGGATTATTATCGCACCGTCTGATCGGCTTGAGCTTAGGTCAGGAAACAACGTAATTGGGTCGACCATCTTCTGCACACAGTGTCATTCGCCGCTGGGTCTCGATTGGAGCTATTGTTCCAATTGCGGATTAATCACCCCGCGCGGTCAAATGGTGCCAAAGAAACTCCCGCCGCCAGTCGGTTCACGCAAAGGGTAATATTAGCGGCCGCAATCCCTACACATAAAAAGACCATCGCCAAACAAAGGCGGTGGTTTTTTATTCGCGTATGCCTGGTCTAACGTAGTAAAATAATAAAGAAAGGGAGACGCAAGTGCGCGCAGTAGTCCAGAGAGTTTTGGAAGGCAAGGTGGAAGTAAACGGGGCAGTCGTTGGCGCCATCCAGCAAGGTCTTCACGTTCTGGTGGGCGTGCATAAAGACGATTCTGTGGAGGATGCAGCCTACATCGCTGGCAAGATTGCCAACATGCGAATATTTGAAGATGTCGATGGCAAGATGAACCTATCGTTGCTCGAAGTTGGCAGATCAGCTCTGATTGTATCGCAGTTTACGCTGTATGGTGACGCTCGAAAAGGCCGTCGACCTGGTTTCTCTGAGGCTGCCTCAGGTGAATTTGCTGATCAACTCTACCGTGAAGTTTGTGAACAGGTTGCTGGCGAGGGTATTCAAGTGGAACGAGGCGTTTTTGGAGCTGAAATGAAAGTCACCCTCGTCAATGATGGACCGGTAACCATTTTACTGGACAGTACAAGGGCATTTTGAAAGGTTTATTAAAATGGATCAGAGTTTGAATGACACGCTGTTATCGTTAACGCACCGAATGCTCGTCTCGATCCATGAGGGTGATCTGGAGACTTACTCCTCCATGTGCGTTCCTCAACTCACCTGTTTTGAAACGGATGTTGCGCCATTCAGAATTGACGGCATCGACTTTCACCTTGACCTTATGCGGTCGACAAGGGAGAATAACGGGTTCGCCGGTCTGGTGAGGTTTGATTTGCTTACGCCATCCGCAAATGTCTACGGGGAGAGCGCTGTTGTAACGTACACCCGACTGATGACTTATTCCATCGACAAGAAACCACTATTCCGGGCATTCAACGAATCTCGGGTTTTTGTGCGGTTCGACGGGGAATGGAAGATGGTTCATTTTCATAGATCGCAAGCCGCAGTTTAATGCAAATGCTTATAGTCCCATAATCATAATCCCCGACAATATTAATTATGTTTGATAATGTTGACTTAATCTATTGACATTTAATGATTACATTCCTATAATACATTGCACAGTCGCCGCCGACTCTGTGGCGCGTGCACTCGCATCGTGTTGACTAGTTTTCCGAGGAAGGAACGTGTTTCAATGAAGAGCCGAAATGTCAGACATGGCTTCACGCTGATCGAACTGTTAGTCGTAATCGCAATTATCGCGATCCTCGCCGCAATTCTTTTCCCTGTTTTTGCACAGGCCCGAGCTGCAGCCCGCAAAACGAGCTGCCTTTCCAACACCAAGCAGATTGCTCTTGGAATGACCATGTATGCTCAGGATTATGATGAGAAGTTTCCACAATGGCACTGGGACTGGAGCTACAATAACGGTAATGGAACCAACGGCTCCCCAAAGAATGACGGTACCACCATCTGGTGGAACGCCATTTACCCCTATATAAAGAATGCCCAAGTTTTTGTCTGCCCCGACAACAAGTACGATGTGCCTACGAAAAACGATGGAGCATGGGGATGGTTTAACACCAACTCAAACTCTTCCAACTTCGCAAAGGCAACAAATACAAACGTAGCATTTGCCGATATCTGCATTGGCTATGGCGCCAGTGAACCGCTCACCAACGCATATCCCAAACTCGCACAGCTCCAGAAGCCTTCTGAAACTATGCTCATCTCTGACAATGTGACATCCCTCACGGGTTGGTCTAATCACTGGGATCAGTACGATGTTGGCAACAAACAGTGGAATAACGAGCGAATCAATCGCGTTGCTTATCCTAATGGCTGGGATCAATCCTTCTTCTGGACGGATGCCTCCATGGACGGCCCCTACAATCCGAAATGGGAAGACTTCGGTCGACACTCTAAGGGTAACAACATCGGGTTTGCCGATGGCCACTCTAAGTACCGCGCTGTCAGTCGCTGTACCATTGACCTCTACGGACTGCCTTAGGCCTGTAATTTTGGCTAAACAGAAAGGGACTAGTCAACATGGGTAAAAGCATCAGCCCAAAAGTTGGAGCTGTAATCATTGGAGTTGTTGTGGTAGTTGCGATTGTGGTCGGATACAAGGCCACTACCGGTGGCTCTAAAGTAACTGCGCCACAAAGCATGTCCAACTTCATGGGTAAAGACAAGGCGGCGCCGCCTAATCTACAGGGTGCAGGTCGGCCGCATCCTTGACGAGGATGATAAACGTGAATCCACGCTCAACGCGAGGATCACAGTTGAAACTGAGATGGGTGGTCGCCTGCATTATGGCGGCCACCTATTTCTTCTATCACATTTCAATTGCTTCTGCTCAACCGAAGGCAGTTCCTCAAAATGGAAATGCCGGATCGTCGCCTGGTGTTGCACTGCCCGCATGTTTTGATAATCCTGTCCTTTCAGAAGCAAAACGCATGCTAATCAGTGGCGAATTCGCAAACACACTCCGTGAAATCCAACGACTTGCCAAAACAGGTATATCTCTAAAGTTAATTCTTCCCGCACAAGCCGAGGTCTTTCGGCAAACTGATTACCTCGATCGCGAACTCCAGCAGTTATACAATTGGTCCCTTGCCGATCCGAAAAACGAGGAACCACAATTACGCCTCTTCTACCGATATTTTGATCTTGGCTGGACCGCCGAAGCTGCTAAAGTTAGCGAACGGGCATACCAGATAGCCCCCAGGAGTACGGGGCCTCTAACCGCAAAAGCCATTTACTTCTACCGCTCCGATGAACCGCAGAGGGGTCTGCCTTTTGTGGATTCGGCTTTGAAGTTGCACCCCAACAGCGAGAGTCTGATCAATTTAAAAGCCTCAATCCTGATCAAGGCGCATCAGTCAGCAAATGCAATTCCGTTTCTCCAACAGAACATTGCGCGCAACCCCAGGAGTCTGCCAAATCAAGAAGCTCTCGCAAACGCTTACCTACAATCCGGCAAACCCACTGAGGCAGGCAGCATTTTTCGCCAGTTACAATTGCAAAATCCAGCCCACATTGAGGCGGCATACCAGTTAGGATTGCTGGCCCAGAAGAAGGGCGACTATAAAGAAGCAATTCACCAGTTTGAAAAGACTGTACGACTCGACATTAAGCACAACAATGTGGCATTTCTACTCGGTCAGCTCTATCTAACGCATGGGAAAGCAGAGGATGGTAGAAAGCTGCTTGCTATTTTCAAGAAGCTCGACGCGAATACCAGAACGTATAACCAGACCATTGTGCAGCTACGCACTCGACCAAAGGACGCGGCATTGCACTACAAAATGGCCCAGTTCCATCTCGGTTCTGCGGAGTACTCAAAGGCAATTGTTGAACTCCGAAGAGTGCTTGAACTCCAGCCGATTCATCCTTCGGCACGGCAGGAACTCGCCAAAGCCCTCAATGAGCACGGCCGAGCTACGGAGGCTCGGGAAGTGATGGATGCTGCTCGACCCCAAAGACCGGGAACGCATAGATGAATCTAAAATGCGCCCTGATTGTGGCAGCTACTATTCTTTTGGCAGGATGCAGACAAAGCCATGGGCCTGATAAACCTGTTGTAACTGATTCGGGGTCTTCCGGAATCACGCCAAAAGTCAGGTCGACTGTTGCGGACGTCATCCCAAAATTCGAAGACATCACCGCAAAAGCTGGCATCCAATTCGTACACCAGAACTCCAAAACCCCGAACAAATACCTCCTGGAAACCATGGGAGCGGGATGTGCCTTCATAGACTATGATTCCGATGGCTGGCAGGACATCATCCTACTCAATGGCTCGCTCATTCCGGGCGGCAAAGTAAAAGGGCGACCGACTCTCGCGCTTTACCACAATAACAAAAATAGCACGTTCACAGACGTGACTAAGGGGTCTGGGCTCGACGCGCAGACCATGTACGCTATGGGCGTGGCCGTGGGGGACTATGACAACGATGGCAAGGCCGATATCTATATCTCTTGCGTCCTTGGGCCCGGGCGCTTATTTCATAATGAGGGCGCGGGCAAATTCAAGGATGTGACGGCCACGGCAGGCGTGGCCAATGCGGGAATGTTTGGCTCTTCGTGCACATGGGTCGACTATGATCGCGACGGCAAGCTCGATCTCTTCATCTGCAATTATGTGAAATATCCCCAGTTAAAAGATGACCTACCTTGCTTCGCAGGGGATCGGTCGACCCGAATCTACTGTTTCCCATTAGCGTATGACACAAGTCATTGCACCCTGTACCATAATGATGGCAACGGTAAGTTTACAGATGTGAGCGTGAAGTCTGGAATTGCATCTGCTCAGGGCAAATCGCTGGGCGTGAGCATCTGGGATTATGATGGCGACGGCTGGCCCGATATCTTTGTGGCAAACGACACCGTGCCTGGATTCCTGTTTCATAACGAAAAGAACGGTACATTCACAGAGGTCGGCGTAGAGGCGGGAATCGCCTACAGCGAGAGTGGAACAGCACATTCGGGAATGGGAATTGACGCCGCCGATCCGCATAATAATGGCAATACAACTCTGGTGATAACTAATTACTATGGTCAGCAGACCTCTTACTATACACAGTCGCAGGTCGATCTCTTTCGTGAGGACCGCCAGTCTTCTGGCCTGGGAGCTGCAACCGGAGACGTTCTCGGGTTTGGAATCTTGTTCTTTGATTTTGATAATGACGGCCTGCAAGATGTCGTTGAAGTAAATGGCCATATTCAAGACGACATACAGAAACGCGAACCAAACACATTCTTTGCGGAGCGAACACTCATCTTTCACAACCACGGTGACGGCACATTCACGGAAGTCTCCCCCCAAGCTGGTAAACCATTTTCGGACAAGATCGTTGGTCGCGGAATCGCGTGGGGAGACTTTAACAACGACGGTCAACTGGGATTATTGGTATCTGAAAACAATGGACCTGCGAGGCTCTGGAAAAACGTCACGGGCACGAAAAACCACTGGGTAGGATTCCATCTGGTAGGAACCAAAAGTAACCGAGACGGAATTGGTGCAATGGTCACTGTGAAGGCAGGGGGCGCCGCCCATCGGGCGATGGTGCGAGGTGGATCAAGTTATCTCTCACAGAGCGACATACGTCCACACTTCGGCCTGGGAGATCAGAATACGGCTGACCTTGAAATTATGTGGCCATCTGGAACCGTGACGAAGATTGCGGGAGTTGCGGCAGATCATATCTACACGATTCGCGAAGGCGCGAGTAAGGTAGAGCCGTGAGTCAAGCGCCCGGACCAAAGGGTCGAATTCGCCCGTTAATTATTTTGCTTGCAGTTCTCGGCGTTATTTATCTGGCGCTCTGGCCAACCCTGAACGGGCTCCTGCGAAAGGCCGACCAGATCAATCGGGAAGTCGACGCTCAGAAGACCAAGCCCGTTAATCCTAATCCAGGCTCCGACGCGACGAATGTCGCATTAAAAGCCGCAACCGATAACCCAACCGACATTCAATCCCAAATGAGGGCTGCCATGCTTCTAAGTGAGGCTGGCCGGCTGGACGACGCTGAAAAGCGCCTCTTAGTCGCCATTCAATTGCAACCGGACGCTGTAGCGCCGAAGCTTGTTCTCGCGGAGACCCAGCGTAGGGCACGAAAATACTATGATTCGGTGAAGACTTATCGGGCTCTTGTCGCCAGTCATCCTACCGATCCGCAGGCGGCAGTCGGTCTGGGATCACTCTATGTTTCATTTGGCTGGACTCTGGATGCATTGGAAACCCTGAAGAAAGGGCTCGCGGCCAATCCAGACAGCTTGGAGATAAAAATCGCGCTGGCTCTTGCCTCTTTACAGCAGGACAACATGGGTGAAGCGGTTCGATTGCTATCTGAAGTGCGCAAGGCGAAACCTGAATCTGCGTTAATGTGGGCGCCAATTGTCGACGTATACAACAAGGCGCACCGATATAAAGAAGCCATTGCTGCAGCAAAAGATGCTCTGCAAGCGCTTCCAGACAATATGAACGTCCGCAACGAACTGGGAACTGCTTATTTAGAAAATGGCGATTTCTTAAATGCGCGCTCCACATTTAAATCGTCTTTAAGTGCAGAACCAGATAATATTCCCGCGAAATACGGTCTGGCAAAGACATACCTTCAATCCGGAAAAGAGCCGGAAGCGAAACAGATTTTAGAGTCCATCCATGCGAAGGGAATTGAATTTGCAGACTCGCAGCTCCTGCTCGGGCAGATCTATCTACGAACTGGGGAAGTGAACAGGGGCAGAGAACTTCTTTCGGATTATAAGAAGAAGCAAGCTATTGCGGAGAAGGCGAAGCACGAAGGGTATCTACTCTCAAACAGAACACACGTAGCCGACTCCCACTGGCAGATGGCGTTGGCGTACAAAGCGCTCGGAGATGTTCCGCACGCCTTGCTTGAGGTTCAACGCACGCATGAGCTTGATCCCAAACACGTTGCTGCCTCCAATGAACTAAGGCGAATGCTGCCACCAACAACATCAAAGTAAGTAACTCTCCTTGCAGGAACCCATTACAACAATACGTAACTAAGTTCTATCGTAGCTTCTACCAAAGGTGGTTTCATTAGATGGCAGGCGATCAGCAGCCAATCGTTCTCACAATTGAACAATCGGCCATTCGACGCGTTACTCGAAGGCTGATTCCGTTCATGTGCCTGATGTATACGCTTAACATTATTGATCGAGTGAACGTGACCAATGCATCGCTTGCAATTATGAAGAACCTCGGCTACACGGCTCAACAGTATGGATTCGGAGCCGGGATCTTCTTTGTAGGCTATTTTATTTTCGAAGTCCCCAGCAACCTCATTCTGGAAAAAGTTGGTGCTCGACGGTGGATGGCCCGCATCATGGTCACCTGGGGCATCATCGCCTCGTGCATGATGTTCATCACTCCAAACCCAATGACGTACTACGCTCTACGATTTCTGCTCGGTGTGGCAGAGGCCGGATTCTTTCCAGGGATGATCTTATACCTAACTTACTGGTTTCCTTCCAGAGAGCGAGGACGCGCTGGTGCAAAATTTATTATCGCGACTCTCTTTGCGAACATCATTGGTGGTCCACTTGGGGCGAGCCTGCTAAAGTTGGACGGAAGCCTTGGACTTCAGGGATGGCAGTGGCTATTTTTACTGGAAGGCATCCCTTCGTTCCTGGTGGGATTTGTCGCGCTGAAGTTTCTGACGGATCGACCATCCGATGCGACGTGGCTGCCCGATGATGAAAAGGCCTGGCTGATCGGGCAGATCGCAAAGGAGCAATCCGCCAGAAAAGAGCATGCAAGCATCTGGGCTGCATTTCGTGAGAAGAAGGTTTTGCACCTCTGCCTCTTATTCTTCCTGTGGCAGGTAACCAATAACGGGCTCGGGTTCTTCATTCCGAAGTTATTGAAAGCTCGTTCTGATTGGACTGACACCAAGATTCTCTGGATGACTGCAATACCGGCAATTATTGGCGCCATCTCTCTAATGATTGCCGCACACTATTCTGATAAGATGCGAGAACGTAAGAAGTTCATCGTTCACGGGTTTATTGCGTATATTGTCAGTATGGTCGCGGTAATATTCGTTCGTGGCGGGAATTCTACTATCGTGGCCGTGAGCGCAAAGGAAGCATCTACCAACTGGGCGAATGCGCCATTCTGGACGGTTGCAACAGGATTCCTGTCAGGTACGGCAGCCGCTGGATCAATTGCGCTGATCAATGCGACAGGGAACCTTGGCGGATTCGTCGGGCCGAGTATTATGGGCGCCCTGTACGACAAGACGCATTCTTACCACATGGGGCTCGTGGTCATGATGTTTGTGATGTTCGGAACACTCTACAGCGCCATTCGACTTCAACACAGCAATGCAGAAGAGCACGGCGAGGAATAAGCGCTTTCCCTTGTCACGTCATCTTCTGACAGATTTGATATTCCCAACTAAGGAGTTTTTGATGAAGTTTCACAATCCGTTGAACCGATTCCTCTTACCTGCCATCCTAATCATAGGACTCTCCACTTCCGGTCGCGCCGACGTTCCCGTACCTAAGATCACACCTCCGCTTCAGGTGATGCTGGATCACGTGTCGTCGAACTCCCTGAAAGGACACCTCTCGTTCATCGCCTCCGATGCGCTGGAAGGCCGTGGTACGCCCTCCAGGGGCCTTGACCTTGCAGCGGAGTACATTGCGGCACAATTCCGCAGGGCAGGGTTGGAGCCGGCTGGAGATGATGGTTATTTCCAGACTGCACCTGCACCCGCCGTGCGCGGCGCGGAACCGGCCCCGGATGCCAAGCCCGTTAAGGTTCGGAATGTGATCGGTATACTGCGTGGAACAGATCCAGTGCTCAAAGACACCTATGTACTTGTCACTGCCCATTATGATCACCTTGGCAAGCGCGTGATCAACATGGTCGACACTATCTTCAATGGCGCCAATGACGATGGAAGTGGAACAGTATCCGTCATGGAGATTGCCGGAGCCCTGGCGAGCATGAAAGAGAAGCCGAAGCGAAGCATCGTCTTTATGACATTCTTCGGTGAGGAGAGGGGATTACTCGGATCGCGCTACTACGGAAAGAACCCGGTATTTCCCATTGCAAAGACCATCGCGGACCTAAACCTCGAGCAAATTGGCCGAACGGACGACTTTGAAGGTCCGCAGGTGGCGGCTGCCAGCATGACGGGATTCGATTTCACCGACCTCGGACCGATCTTTCAGGCGGCCGGTAAGGCAGTCGGCATAGTCGTCTCGAAGCGCAGCCCGATGAGCGACAACTATTTTGGACGAAGTGACAATCAGGCGCTCGCTGATCAGGGAGTGCCAGCCCACACCCTCTGTGTGGCCTATGAATACCCGGATTACCACCAGGCTACGGATCATTGGGAGAAGGTCGACTATGACAACATGGCCAGGGTTGATCGAATGGTCGCGCTGGGTCTCTGGATGCTTGCGAATAGCGCTTCAGAGCCGAAATGGAATACTGAGAATCCCAAGACAATGCGCTATGTAGATGCATGGAAAACACACCATCCCAAATAATCGTATTTTTTCATTCAGGTAATAACGAGCGCCCTCCAACGAGGGCGCTTTATTTGTTCTCCTGACACCAACGACTTGTAACGCTTAAGATCATGAAATGTTTACGTGCCGGTAGATTAAGATCGTTATTAGAGAACATCCCAGCGAATGTTGCAGGTTTGGCTAATGGACCGTTAATGGTGAGCACACATAATGTGTTCATCGTCGAGCTTGAAACGGCCCGGCGGAATCTGAAAAGTCAAATTACTGCCACTGCTCAAATTGCCACTCTAATGTGGCGGCGTAGATCGTGGCATGGGTTAGACCGACAGATTCGGTTGCAATGAAGATATAGAGTCGGCGGTGGCCCAGAGTTGGCGCCCCTGGCCGATTCACACTCTCTGCATGCGTTAACAGCCTAATGGGCCGTTAATGGAGAGCGTTCACAATGTTGGCGTGGTGGGATTGTGCATCTCCCTTCCATGCAGCAGACGGGTTGATGTAGGCAGTGAGGTGTCGGACGTCAACAAAAACAAAAAGATGCCGCAGATTTCTCGTGGCACACAACGGTCACAGTTGTGAAAGGAGAGCCT
>JBDUAM010000606.1:0-1729 GCA_040004655.1 Chthonomonadales bacterium
GTGGGTCAAGTGAATATGTCAGCTTTGATGCAGGTGACGTTCGTTCTTCCGGTCCCGGATAGACTCGTTTCCAGGGCGGGCGATCCAACTCCGCAAGAGTTAAACTGTAATGTTTGTCCAGCACCTGCAGGGCTTGGTCGAAAATGGACGGTCCAACTCCCGGGTTTTCGATTATCAGTCTGCATACTTCTGCAAAATCGTTCTTCTCTATTGCTCCAACATTTGGTCCAGGGTCCAACTGTTTGAGAAGCCCAATTGGATTGCTTCGATAAAGATGAAGACTTCGTAAATAAGTATCCCGCTCAGATTTGACGAGAAAAATTTGTGGATCAGGCACCCTGAGGTGCTCCCCAACAATTCTCGACACCATTTTGCAGTCCTGCAAGTCCATCTGACTTAAACTTCTGGCAAAGGCCCAAAGGATGTGATTCTCGATATAAAGGCCGACTATTCCGCTCACAATAGGCCCAACTTCTACTGCCCGCCCAAATGAGAGTCCGTCTTCAAGAACCTTAATGGCATCACTGTTTTTGTGACTCGTCCATTTGACGTCCATATCGACGATCAGCAGCCTGGCTAAGGATCGAAAGTCTTTCATTTCTAGGTAGAGAGTTTCAAGCCCTGGATTCTTGCGGATAGATGTTGCTTGTTTGTTCAAACCAGCTCTCAGTGCGGTCAAACATGCCCGCAATTTTGCATCGGACAGTGTCATTCGCTTCATTGCCACTGGGGGATTATCCGGCCCATTCTCATAATTCTGCCAGGCAGCGCTTGCGTTGGCAAAGTCCACTGCCCGAACGAAGTCTTCGTATCCGTTTGTTCCTGTTGGATTTGGGATAAGTTGATTAAACATTGGCGGCGAGGGCTTTGGCGGCAATGGTTTGCTTTGCCGAAAACACAATGCAACCGAAACAACAACCACTGATGCGGCTATAACATACGCAATAGTCTTTCCCATTTTGCACTCCTAAGGTTAATGCAGCAACCGGTAAATAGAGTTGACAAGTTCAAAGACAGCGATTGGCAAATAATAACACAAATTCAATATACTTTCATTATGCACCCTTATATTTGGTTAACGTTGATCGCCTTCGTAATAGACGAGGCGTGCGGAAGTCTTAAACAGGATGAGTGTTGCGATTAAAGTAATGAGGAACAGGACCCATGCCATGGCGCTGGCGTAGCCCATTCGGAAGTAGGACATCGCGTTCTGGAAGAGGTAGAGAGCGTAGAAGAGTGTCGAGTTTGCTGGCCCTCCGGGCGGGTTCGTCATGAGGAAGGTCTGTGTGAAATACTGGAACGTGCCGATCACCCCGAGAATTGCATTGAAGAAGATAACCGGGCTGATGGCAGGGAGTGTGATATTCCAGGTCTTGCGCCACGGACCAGCGCCATCCAACAATGCCGCCTCATACAGGTGTTGCGGAACCCCTTGCAGCGCCGCGAGATAGATCACCATTCCGCCACCAACAGCCCAGAGGTCGAGGACGATAAATGCAGGCTTCGACCAGACGGGGCTCGATAACCACGAGGATGCCGGCAGATGCAGCATTCGCAGAGTAGCGTTTACGAGGCCGTATTGAGGGTTCAGCAACCACAACCAGAGCACCGCAGAAGCAACCGTCGGAACAACCGAAGGCAGATAGATCATCGTTCGAAAAATGGCCATGCCGCGGATCTTCTGGTTTAGCAGAAGCGCTAAGCCCACCGATATTACCAGGCTGATTGG
>JBDUAM010000162.1:0-1728 GCA_040004655.1 Chthonomonadales bacterium
GATCCTTGTCCCAGTTGCTCAGATAAACCGCGATTGTATCAGGAACAACCAGGTCGAATCCGCTCTTTAATGGTGCTAGCATAGCAGCCGCAGTTGTAAATGTCGCTCTATGGGTCGCGACCTTGAAAAATGGTGCCGCGGGGGCCATGATGCTACCGATAGCTTGAATCGTGTTACTAATCTCGGATCTAGCTCCTGTCAGCTCTCCCTTCTGCAACGAGCCTCGAACTAGAGTAGGGTCGGTCGACACATCCTTCATATGGGCAGTCGTGTCGGACTTAACCTTCGCCGCTGTTTGTAAGATTACTGCATGGCAAAACTCCAGGGTGGAGATCACGATGGTACCCGTGGACGCTCTGTTGGAAATGGCGACATCGGCCGCAAAGAACTTATCGCGAACGTAGTGCCCGTAATTATCTCGGACCACCTTCGCGGGTAGAATGCTGTAGCCAATGTACAGATCAGCGCTTTCACTGAGCGCCTTGAGCAAGGCCGTATCGTCGTCGGTTAAGGTTGCGCCCATTTTTTGGCGCACGGCAGCGAGGTCGGTTGGGGTCATCTGTTCGTGTCCCCGGTCTCCGATCATACTCAAGACTACGGCGGATGACACCCTCTGATCCATCATCGTCACCAAGTCGTTCTTAGCGACCCGTGGAATCACTGACCCGCATGGATCTTCGGCCAACAATGGAACTGACAGAAACGCAACCACAATAACCCGGCAAGTGAAGGACTTCATAAGTGCTAAAGTATATCATAAGGTGGACGCGGTTGTCTAGACCATTTTTCAAACTACGTGAAAGCGAATAACGCCAGTTGCAAATAACGCGCTATCGCTTTTTGAGAATCAATGGCAGGGTGCTGCCGCCTTGCGACCACTCACCAGTCATTTCGGTGCTGTCTTTGTTCAGCGTTCCTTTGTAAGAGGCGCCAGTCATTTTCGATTTGAACTCGACAGCCCGTTCCAGTTGGAGGACACCGCTCAGCACCTGATCCTTCCTGCCTTGATCGGGGCTGTCCATCGTTGCCAGTACCGTCTTATCCGTCTGATTCTTGAAGTGCACGATCAGATGAAACCTTCCCTGCGGTATGTCGACGGATCCAGTCCAATCGCCTTCGAGTTGCTTTGAGACCGCTGGGCTCGGCGCTAACAACTCAACCTTGGCATCGCCTGTCCTGACGAACTCAACCGGCAGTTCCGCACTGGGCGAAAGCATCTTGCCCGCAAGTTTGGTTTCGCCTGAAAGCTTCAAATCGAACGACGGCGAGTTGAAAAATTCCGATACTTTGAATTTGACGCTTGGGCCATCTACTTTCAGCTCAGAAACGGCCATGCCGCCGATTTTCCGAACGGGGACTCCGAAGCTGGCGATCCATTCGCTCTTGGCGTTTTTATCCAGGTCGAGCGACATCGCGAATGCACGGTCGAGATTTGGGAATTTTGCTTCCCAATGCCCGGCCTGAGGAAACGCATCGCCTGCGCTAAGCGCAATAAACAGGGAAATTTTTAAGCATCTCATAACTAAGACACCATTCTATTTGTAACTGCATCCAATGACCATTGCACCCCAGGCCTATTCCGTACCGGCAAGAACTGCGAGCGGCAGATGGCGCGCTATTTCTTTTTGAGCTTCAAGGGAATGGAGTTGGCGCCCTTCGACCATTCGCCGTTTATCTCCGTGGCTTCTTTATTCAGAGTTCCCTTGTAGCTGCCATTCACCATTTTCA
>JBDUAM010000159.1:0-5715 GCA_040004655.1 Chthonomonadales bacterium
CATTGTCGCCTCGGTGGTCGCGGTTGTGGTAGAAGTCACCATCCGCGACGCCAAGGGATTTGGGATTGCGAGGGCCGAGAATCTCGCCCGCTTCAAAGTGACTGGCAGAGCCAGAATTCTCGGGGTCGGCAACGGAGACCCGAGCAGCCATGAACCAGACATCGCCAGACAGAGACACGCGTTCAACGGCAAATGCCTCGTGCTCATACAATCCACCGCCAAAGCGGGTCCGGTAACCCTGACGGCAGAGTCCGATGGGTTGGTTGCGGGGGTTGTGACGTTGGCGGGGTCGCGGGGGGGTTGTGCGGAAGAGTCGGTGATTTGTGGGTCGGCTAAGATAGCAGAGTTGGTTGCATCAATGTCTGGTACAATCGCATACATAGATATTCAACAGCAGCTTATCTGAGGTAACAGGAAAATGAACACAAATGTCAACAACCGAAGCCAATCACAGCTTAACTATTTGGACGTGAAATCATGAAAAGACAGCCCCATAGCTTCTCCATATTTTGCTGTTTGACAATGATGTGCTGGTCAGCAGCGGCTCCGGTGTATGCATCCAGTTCGCATTGGAAGCATATTGAAGACCAGAAGACCACCATATTCTGGGGAGATCGACTTGAGCATAAGCTAACTGTTACGCTCGTACATCACGGAATTCCGGACGATGTTGTGTATGACAGCAAATCAAACTCCATATTTGTAATGTGCAGAACAGATACTGGTATTGAGATTGACCAATGGGATAGAGCGGGAAAGCTCAAGGACAAGTGGACCTTTCCCAAGCGGGTCAGTTTGGGGCAGAGGATATTTCGCTGGGGAAAGTATATCACCGTAAATCTGGCCGAAAGATATGAACCACATGGGGGTACCGAGTTTCAAATTCACTGGCTGGCAGAATTACAAAAGGGGGGGCACTACATTCGCTCAGATAGCTCACAGAAGGTCCATTTCAGCGATTCTCTTGATTTGAAACGAGCCCGCAGAATACGGGAGAATTTGAAACCACTGAATTGGTCCTTGTTTCCAGGACTACCCTCTTCTAATGATGGTTACATTGGTAAATTTCGTATTGATGAGGTAGATGTGAACGCAGGATACCTTTGCCTTCCAGTCGCTTACAATTCGGATTTCTCGGTGATTACCGCCGGCTCAACCTCCGAAGACCGTATTTTTTTGGCGAGACGCCAGGGCAAAGACTACAAAACCGAAGAAATTGGTGATCAGATTCGCGCGGCTTTGCCCCAGGGTTTGCCGCCCGGTTCTAAGAACTCCCTCTTTGCTGTTACCGTATCCTCGTCCAGAACGTACTACTTTTTCTGGACGGATACTACATATGCGGGGGAGATCGTGGAATTGGACATTACAGGCAACACTCCTAAGGTGGTTCAAACAATAAAAGGGCTGTTAGCCCGAACAATTGAGGTATTCGAGATGAACACACAGGGGAAGGCTGCTAAGTCCGGTGGGTTGAAGAAGTGAATTGACATGCGAAAGAAGCTGAACCGGACGAGTGTTATTATTTTGATCGTTGCCGCGCTGACGGTGGCGGTACCATCTTTGATTGTCTATTCGTATTATGACCGCGCTCGGAAAAGTGAGCAACTACTGCCCGCTATTAAATCGGGGAATACGGCCGAGGCTCTTTCGTTGCTTAAATCCGGCGTAGACCCAAATTATGTGGGTCCGATTGATGGCAAACGAGCTGCTGTAATGGAAATTGCATGCCAACGCGGAAATGCTGAGGTTGTTAGCTACCTTCTTTCACACGGTGTCAACGCATGGGAGGTCGGACAGGACAAGGCGTCACTCATTCGGCGTACGGTGTTTTACTCCGCCAATCACTCGCCGAAGTCGCGCATTGAGATTCTGCAAATGCTAATAGAGCATGGAGCAGATGTAAATGCGATGGACCTGAATAAAAACACACCGATGTTCGTTTCTATTTTGGTTTCGGACAACGACGCCGTCAAGTTCCTTATTGAGCATGGTGCAGATGTAAACCCGCCTCCCGGAAACTATTATTCGCCTCTACAGTGGGCTACGGTCATTGGAAACAAACTCGTCGTGCGATTATTGCTGAACGCTGGGGCCGATCCAGTAAAATCTGGCACGACACCCGAACAACTAATCGCGTTGGCACAAAAGTACAACCGCAAAGAAATCGTAGCCATTCTCAAAGACGCAATGGCGAAGCGGAAGGCTGCTGGGTCCGGTGGGTTGAAGAAGTGAGGCGAGTCAATTGAACAAAACTAAGATCATTGTACTTGCCGTTGCAGGTTTGATTGCGACAATTTCTTCAGAGGCCATCTACCTAATGCTCAATCGTGGTGTGGCAGCACAGCCGCAACAACAGAACTCAACCGCAAGCGCTGTTAAATCGCCATCTCTATTTGAATACGTACAATCCAACAACACCAGGGAAGCGCTGAGGCTATTAGACGGCGGCGCGAATCCCAACACGAGACAAAAAAATTGGGACCGGGACGAGACTGTTCTTGATGCAGCTTGTACTAGAAGCAACATAGCAATCGTAAGTAAATTGCTTCAAAAGGGCGCCGATCCGAATGTGCTGGCAATGGACGGCAAAGCAGCTTTGTTTAATGCAATCTATGGTAGGAGTGAGCACAAGAGTTCCGATGGATTCAAAATCGTCCAAATGCTCGTCAGCCATGGCGCAAGCGTGAATTGTAAAGACAAGGAGAGCATTTCGCCACTCACTCTAGCTTCAGTATACGGTCACGATGATACAGTGAAGTTACTCATTGATCATGGTGCGGAAGTCAACTGGACAAGCAAGTTTGACTCTGGCGCAATCAGTAATGCTGCAAGTGGCGGGAATACTAAAGTAATTCGCCTCCTCTTGGCCGCAGGTGCAGATCCCGACAAAACTGGAACTACGTACGATGCACTCATCAATTGGGCAAGGGAATGCGACCAAAAAGATGTCGTTGCAGTTCTTGAAGATGCTAAAGCGAAGCGGAAGGCTGCTGGGTCCGGTGGGTTGAAGAAGTGATGTGGGGATGACATGCGAAAGAAGTTGAACAGGACCAGGGTAATTATTCTGATTGTTGCCGCGTTGACGGGATTAACTATCGCGATTCTGACATCCGATTGCGACCATAAGCGACCAGTGGTCGACCAACGTGCAACGAAGAACGAAATCAGGGCGCTATACGCTTCGATTGAACGATCCAATATCTCACCATTGCTCGGACACAATATCGTGATCGAGGTGTCCTCGCAAGCGAACGGTGCAGTTTTAGTCTCCTATAATCTTGTCAATGAAGAGCAACGAGACAACAACGAGCATGTCTCGACAATTTGTCTGTCATCAGACCTGTTGTCAGATGGTGATATTAAGAACATCGGCTTCGGGACATTTGCCCAAAGAACTGGCGAGACAAATCGCGATTTTACTTGCAGGCGAGGATTCTTGGGAATAATTAAGTATTGGCTTGACAGTTCCAAAATGGGGACAGTGGAAGAAATTACGTTCCCGGCCCCAGATTCTCCCGGAGATTTCTTGTGGACCGTCACCGATAGACGACGTAAGCCCGGTGGCCATACGGGATACTCTTGTTCGGATGGAGTTCACGTGTCGATTAGGGGCGGTGCATAAGCAGATTGCCGCCCTAAACGACGCCATGGCGAAGCAGAAGGCTGTTGGGTCCGGTGGGTTGAAGAAGTGAATTGACATGCGAAAGAAGCTGAACCGGACGAATGTCATTATTCTGATGGCAACCACTTTGACGGTGGCGGTTCTTTTGGTGCTTGCCTATTCATATTACGACCGAGCCCGCACGGCTGAAAAGCTGTTTGCAGCTATCAATTCGAATGATACGGACAAAGCCCTATCGTTGCTCAAATCTGGAGCCGACCCGAATTATGTTCATACTCCTTTTGTCGGAAGGTTTGCTGCAATTTAGGCCGCATGCTACCACAGAAATGTAGCGGTCGTTAGATACCTACTTTCCCATGGGGTTAAACCATGGGTGGCCGGGGAAGACAAGGCATCACTCATTCGACGCACTTTGGCAAGTCAAGATACTTCATCGTCGCAGGCATGCAACGAGATCCTGCAAATGTTGATAGACCATGGAGCGGACGTGAATGCGCAGAACCCGATGGACTCATTGCCGACAATCCTTGCTATTGAAAGCCGGCAGACTGACGCTGCAAAGTTCCTTATTGATCATGGTGTAGATGTGAACCTGACCACCGGAGGCTACCTGTCGCCACTCAAGTCGGCTACTGCATACGGGAACAGTTTCATCATGAGGTTATTGTTGAATGCTGGTGCCGACCCGGCCAAATGCGGCACTAGCTTTGATGAACTTATCGACATGGCTCAAACGGACCACAATAAGGAAACGCTGGCCGTTCTCAAAGACGCCATGGCGAAGCGGAAGGCTGCTGGGTCCGGTGGATTGAAGAAGTGAATTGACATGCGAAAGAAGCTGAACCGGACCAGTGTAATTATTCTCATTGTTGCCGCGTTGACGGTGGCGGTTCCGTCTTTGATTGTCTATTCGTATTATGACCGCGCCAGGAAGAGTGAACAGCTTCTACCTGCTATCAGGTTGGATAATACGAGCAAAGCTCTTTCGTTACTTAAATCCGGTGCAGACCCGAATTATGTTGGTACAGTTTATGGTGCAAGGCGTGCAGCAATTGAGGTTGCTTGCGAGTACAGAAATGTGGTGGTGGTTAGATACCTTCTTTCCCACGGTGTTAAACCATGGGTGGCCGGGCAAGACAAGGCGTCACTCATTCGGCGTGCGCTACAAGACCCTGATAAATCTGAGTTGCCAAAGGTCTCCGAGATTATTCAAATGTTGTTAGCACATGGAGCGGATGTAAATGCGTTAGACCTAAATGGCTTCGCACCGATAATGCTTGCCATTGAGGCCGGGCAGAACGACTTTGTGAAGTTCCTTATTGACAAAGGGGCTGACGTAAACCCAACTGGTGGAACAAGATATTCGCCTCTCTTAACGGCTACCAGGTATGGAAACCATTTCGTCGTACGCTTATTGCTAAAGGCTGGCGCCGACCCGGCCAAATGCGACACTACCTTTGATGAGCTTATCGAGATTGCACATAAAGGCAATCACAAAGAAACTGTCGCGATACTCAAAGACGCCATGGCAAAGCGGAAGGCTGCTGGGTCCGGTGGGTTGAAGAAGTGAAGTGGGGATGAGATGCTGAATATTCTGTGCATGACGTACATTCTCAGCTCAACGTGGGCTGTGGCTCAATAAAGGACACCGAATGCGATTCCTGATCATGCTTTTTCTATCTACCATTAGCGTTGCCTCGAGCGCTACCGGTGCAGTTCAGTCCAAATCTATCCAGATCCGGCCAACGCAGGACATATCAATATACGTCGTTAGCGATGGGCTTTTTTCGGATGGACGTCCCAAAGCCCTGGTTCGTATCTGGCCAGATGGACGCATCATCTGGTCTCGAAACGGAGTTAGCGGTGGCGAGCCTTTTTTTGAAGGGAGAGCCAATCCTCAAAAAATGGAGGAGTTTTTTCATCTCCTCCAAAGTGAACAGGTCTATTCAAAGAAGAACCTTAGTCGTAGTTACTATGGTCCTGATTCCAGCTTCACTGTGATCAGGATTAACGACGGCAATTTGCACCTCAAAATGGAATCCTGGCACGAATTATCTGAGGCGGGCGGCGGCGGTGTTGCCACGAGTGGCGGC
>JBDUAM010000279.1:0-5697 GCA_040004655.1 Chthonomonadales bacterium
GTGCCAATGAAAACTAGAGATTTCAAGGTGCGTACTAATCAATTCCGACCAAATGCTAACGGCACGAAAGCTGTTCATCGCGGCATAGACAGATGCTTGCCACGTGTTGTGAGCGAGAATGTTCGCTACCGAACTGGCGACAATGTCGCTCGTGAAATGGACACAGTCATGGCCACTCTGCGGGTTCGATGTTGCACGATCCGTGAGTTGCCTCCTGGATTTAAGGGTTACCTGACGTTATTTAGGTTTAAGTTCCCAGATCGTAATTATCGGGTATCTAACAACGTTGTGTAACGGTGCTACTTGATAGGACGAACTCTTCTCAAGATTCTGCCTTTCAAGACTGATGCCCTGAAAAGAACAAGAAACGTCCCGGTCGACTCGAATCGGCACGTCTACATCCGAGGGATTCGTGATGGCCGCGAATGTATTGCAATCTGATTTATTCGTAACCGTAGATGATTTCTCAGACGTCAGATCGCGCTATCGTCGCGCAACTACATCTGCATTGACCTGGAAATAATCTAGTTTCGGAACGGAAGATATCCAATACGTCATGAGTATCACTCATCACCATTAACGGTCCATTAGTCAATGCAGGAACGGGAACTAAGTGGTTAGATCGAGGATATTAGCTTGATATCCAGCCGGTCACGCATATATCTATTTGCAAAAATTTTGGATAAGGTCAAATATTTGGCGTGCTGAAACTTATTGTTTAGTACAGGGCGTAAGCGCATACGGGTTGCGCACCAATTTTGGGATGATGGCAACGGACACCGCTATATTGATTTATGATAGGGGTCGAATTTATGCGAACATCATAACTTAGTGGAATTCAAACTACGTTCGATTTCATAATCTCGGAGGGGACCGCATTCTCTTCTAACTTTTCTGCCGAACTTTCCCCGAGCCGCTCTTCAAACTTCGTATAGAGCAGGCTCACTAGCAGCAAGATCACTCCAAGCACAAAGAACGAGACAATCCGATACGGCTGTTTAAGCCCCGACAGGTCGAACAGGAACACCTTTGTGACCGACAGATATAGTAATCCCATCGCAAAGAGGCGTACCGGTTTCAGCCGTTTCCAAACCCCGACCAGAACGGCAGCCAGAGCGTAAATTGTCCACCAGATCGAAAGCGATAGCTGCCTTGCACTCGCGATTTCGCTTTGCGCCCATTGGACTCCAGAATAATCCCAGAGGTCCACGCTGACATATAGCAGGGTAAAGATGTTGGCCGCGATCAACGTTGGTACATTGATCGCCTTCTCTTCAGCAACCAGTTGGTCGCGATATTTCCAGAGAAGCCAGGCGCAGATGTAAGCGGAAATAATCACTGATGCGCCTGCCAGCATTCGGGTGTTCCATAGTAGATGAAACACGTGCGGGGCTTCCTGAATGTCAATGAACAGCGCACGAAATGCTGCGACAGCCATCATGAAGTAGGCGTATATCCGCAGCGTGATCTCGCGGCCCTTTAGCCCGGTCCAGAGAAGGACCACCGCTTCGACTGCCCACGCCAATGTGATGTAACTGGCTTTCAACTGCATGGGAATGGCGACCGTGAAGAAGGTTATTGCCAGCCCAATATAGAGCTTTCGAAGGATCGGCTCATTTCGTTTAGCAGTCAGAACAAACCCGGCGATTACAGCGTGATAGGCTGCCATCGAGATCGCCAGAATGGCTGGCAACTGGAATCCGCTGTAGGATTTCGATAGGCTAAACCGTGACATCATGCCCATGAAGGCGGCGGATGTAACGAGACTCGCGACGAAATCGAGGCGAATCGGGAGCGCCTTAATAAACCGGTTCAAGGCAAGCCAGAATAGGGAAGTGACTACGAACTCCGCAGCAAACAATTCAGTGATGAAGGGGACTTGCCATTTGGTCTCGAATGTCATCACCCCAAACGATACGATGATGGCAAACACCAGGGGAGTTAGTGCAAACGTCGTGCAGAGGTCTTTACGGTTTTCTTTTCCCTTGAACGTCAACAGCACCATCGCCATGGGTAACAATCCGGCAACCGGCAACCATAAAAATGCGACAGGCACTCCGTGGTATCGAGTGTGATCCATGATATCAAAGGTCATCGTCGTGTGTACAAGGGCATTCGCGATTGCAAACCAGACAGATGGAACTTCTGACTCCTGCTTCTTACTGAGTCCGATGGTGACAGCGGTGAACAGCAGATAGAGGATCAACGAAAATGCGAACGCTGTGGGCACCTGATACGATTGTATCGGCTTTTCAGAGGCAACAGATAAAATAATCACCATGGAAAATACGACGGCGCTGATCTGCACGAACATTGTTTCGATTTGCCGTTTTCGATCTGGACCCACCTTCAAAATATTGGACATACCAATGAGGAGGAGAGAGACAAACGATGCTGCAATGATGAGGTCGGGCACCCCAAAGAACGCGTAACCCTTGAGGATGAAAACGCTGAAAATAGTGAATGCGGTGCATCCACCAAGGATCATCCCCAGGCCAATTAGGGTTAATGCAGAGTAGAGTTTATCTTCCCCTAACTCCTCCGTTTCACCCCGGTTGACGATCAAGGTGCTGGCGGCCACCGCGCAGAACAGGAACATCGCAGCGAAAATCTCAGTGGTCCACCCGGTTCCGGTGACATCGGCCGCGCCGAGGAAGAGTATCCAAGTCGATGCAAAAGCCACGATCGCGACGGATAGCCACTTCCGGGTCCACATCAATCCGACGACCCAGATATTCAATCCGACAATATACGAGTAGAGCCGGACCATGTCAGGATGATGCGATGCCGTTGCAGGCTCACGGATGAGTGCTGGCGCAGCAAATGCTCCGAGAATGCAGATCAACGCGACGACTTCTGACTTGTTGATCGCGGCCAGCAGCGATGCGGCGATAGCTCCGCCTGCAAGAGCTGCAAATGCTGGCGTGAACCCGACAAAGTGATAGAAGTTGTAGGCGGCATAAACGGAGAGGAAGTAGACGGCAATTCCACCGGATGCCAGCGCTTCGCCATAGGTACGATATTTAGGAAGGCGCATCATCCAGTATCCGGTGCCGAACATCAATGCAGATACGATGAGTCCGCCGATTACTCGCGCACCGGGTCCGATCAGTCCAGAGGCAAAAGCATATTGAAGGAAGAACGCCATGGCAATTGCGATGGCGGCAACTCCCAGTTTGGCGAGCCAATTCGCACCGACCATCGACTCAAAGTCGGGCCGAAAAGAGATAATTGGCTGTGGTTCTTCCACCGGCATTTGCTTTGGGTGGCGAGTTTTAACGTAATCATGTATGGTATTAGCCCGAGATGCCGGAGCAGGTGCGTTTACCTGCTGTGGCTCGGGAAGCCTTATTATCGGCGGCGGAGTCGGGATGGAATTCTCAACCGGCATTGTCCTCGGCATGGGAGGTATTGAAGTTGGAATTACATGAGCCTGCGAGTTGGGAGTGGAAGCGTCGCGATTTCGGTCAGCTTCATTCCGAAACGCCAGTTCGCGCTTGAGATCTTCGACATCTCTGGTAAGTTTTGTGATCTTATCAAAAACGTAGATGGGGAAGACGACGAACAGCAGACCCAGAATGGATAATATGAATATCACAATTTCCATGCAACTATCCCCCGTTTGTTCGGTCGTGTTGCTGGTAAAATCGTAATCATGCAATCTACCTTTGTGAGCAGCTAATCACATGATGCGACTCTAATTGAAAAGGCAACGCAGTAGAATTGTCTTTTATGTGATTTATTACGTGTTGGAACAGATTACGTTTCGATCCGGGGATTGGTTGCCTGGTCGCTAATCGATAAGTTATCAACTCATTACATCACGAACAATATTGGCAACATGGACATCCGTAAGACGTTGATCTCGCGTGTCATAGCGGAACGTCAGGCTGCGAAAGTCCAGCCCCAGCAGCTCGAGAATGGTGCCGTGCAGGTCGGCAACGGTGACAACATCCTTCACCGCCTGATACCCAAATTCATCGGTCTCGCCATGTGTGACGCCTCCGCGAATTCCGCCGCCTGCCATCCACATGCTGAACCCGCGCTTGTGATGATCACGACCATCTTTGCCTTCCGCGAATGGGGTGCGACCAAACTCCCCGGTCCAGATCACGAGCGTGTCTTCCAGCATTCCCCGCCGTTTCAGGTCCGAAAGCAGCGCCGCGACCGGTCCATCGGTCGATTTGCACAGGCTCCGAAGCTGGTTGTTGTTGTCGCTGTGGGTATCCCACGGTTGACCCGTCATCATCACCTGAACAAACCGAACTCCGCGCTCCGTGAGTCTCCGCGCCATGAGGCATTGTCGACCATAGGTTGCTGACTCCGGTTTGTCAATTCCATATTCGGCGAGGATGGAGGCTGGTTCTTTGCTGATATCCAGAGCATCTGTCGCGGCAAGCTGCATGTGCGCTGCAAGTTCAAAATTCGCGATTCTCGCCTCAAGTTCCAGATTATCCGGATGGTTTTTGTAGTGATCCCGGTTCATGCTCTGCAAGAAGCGCAGTCGTGCATCGGCGGCATCTTTGGGAACGTTCAGATCGAGATTTAGAATTGGCGACTTATCTGTAGCCCGAACCGGCATCCCCTGATACAACGGTGGCATCCATCCGCTGGACCAGTTACGAGCGCCATCAACCGGCAATCCGGCCGGATTAAGCAGCGCAACATACGCTGGAAGATTCTGACTCTCGGTCCCGAGCCCGTAGGTCACCCACGAGCCAAAAGTCGGTCGACCCGCCTGCGGCATTCCCGTGTGCATGTGGCAACATGCCTGCTCATGGTTCTCGTGTTCTGACACCATGGAGCGGATCAGCGCGATCTCATCGGCATGCCCACTTAGACCGGGGAGCAGTTCGCTTAGCTCCATCCCGCACTGCCCGTGTTTGCTAAACTTGAATGGGCTTCCGAGCCACGAGCCGGTCTTCTTAACATCCACGTCGTTGACAAATCCCGTGCCGGGCTTCTCGCCTGATCTTTTCGACAATTCAGATTTTGGATCAAAGAGATCGACCTGACTTGGTCCGCCGTTTTGAAAAAGGTAGATGACTCGCTTGGCTCGAGCTGGCAGCGGAGGCCGCTTCGGCATCAGGTCATACGAGGTTCGGGACTGCGCCTTCGCTTCTTCATGAAGCATCATCGCGAGTGCAATGGCGCCCGAACCTGCACCCAGCCGGGAGAACAACTCTCGACGGGAGAGCAGGTCCATCAATTGGCCACGTGGGTCCGCAGGTGGATTGTCATCGTGTGGACGCATTACGATTTTCCCTTGTTAATCGACATAAACGAACTCATTGGCGCTCAATAGTGCAAGACAAAGGTCGGCCAGCGCCAATTCCCGTGCCGTTGGTCTCAGTTTAGCAGTCCGGCCGTAGATATCCCTCTGATCGTTCAAAAATGCCATCGCCATCTGGATCTCGCCATCGGACGGCTTTCGCTGATACGCCAGTTCATAGACAGCTTTCACGATGAAGTCCGGGTCCACTTTCTCCATGCCGAAGCCCTTCATCACACGGTCTGCCATCTGGTGTGATTGGGCTGCCATGAAGCTGCCATTCATCACCGCCAGCGATTGAGTGGGCGTAGTGGAAGTAATTCGACGCGTGCAATTCGTCTCCATTATGGGCATGTCAAAAGTGTTCAGCAGGGTCACCGGCTTAGATCGCCTGACAAGCAGATAGATCGACCGCCTACCCATCC
>JBDUAM010000049.1:0-1717 GCA_040004655.1 Chthonomonadales bacterium
TCAGCGAAAATTTGATAAGTTGACCGGCACACCATCCGGTGCGACTATGTCCGGTAGCGCCGCAAAAGCCGCTCGGCATACGGTCCCTTTGCGTTCAGACCGCACGTTTTACACCAGCAGCAGTGGCAAATTCGGACTAGTGGTCTTCATGTTTCTGGGTTTTGTAGGTTTTGTAACGTGTTGCTGGCTCTTCTACTACCTCGTATCCAGCAGGTAGATATTAGTTGACGATCTCCGGCTCGATTGCGCCATCAAGTAACTTTATCTCTTCCTGGCACTCCCCTTTGATCTCGGCGGTGATCAATAGTCGACCCGGTTCTGCCTCTACGCTCAATAGCCGAACCGGCACCTCGAATCGTGAGGAATCAAACGACTCCCCGAGCTTCTGGTTCAGCTTCTCCCCGATGTAATGCACCAGCGCGGACGGCAGTGAAAGGGACTTCACCACATGGAATTCCGTCAGATTGAGCCGAAGTCGAACTCCACTCTCAATCTCTGGTCGAGCGTTCAGGGTGAATGGCATGTAGATTCCGCCGACCAACGCCTGCTTTCCTGAAATGGATACTCGACCTGCATAGGTCTTGATGTCGAGGTTCTTGATCTTCTCCGGCGGAGCCTCTTGAAGCAACGCATTCAGTCGGTTCTCAGAAATGGAGAGTTTCGCAGTCGCCGTGCCGAACTGCACCTGCGGGTGGCCGTTGACATCCAGCGTCAGATTGGCGACCTTGAACGAGACATCTTCCAGAGTAACGGGTCCGAGGTCCATTGATTTGGCTGCGATTGTCAGGTCATGAAATAGGATTTGCATATCGTGTTCTACGGACGAAGGGGTCCGATGGTTTGGAAAGATTTGAGCATGATCTCACAATAGGGAACTACTTCGGGTTTACCTTCTCATATGCTTCGCAGAATTTGCCGACCATCTCCTTTACCTCTTTCCGCACCTCGGAGATGTTTTCGACTCCAACCAATCCAAACACTTCCGGCAGATCCCACGTAACCGCGCCAATAACCATGCCAAGGGGGTTTCGCTGCAGAGTCACTTCGTCGTATAGTTGAATAGAAATTTTGTAAACGACCAGCCGGTTATCAGTCAACATAGTTCCAACGGTGATGTTGAGTGCAGGCGAATAGATAGGGGATTTGTCGGATGCTTTGGCGACGCCAACAGCCTCTTTTGTATCAACGTCTACGTTAACAGTCTGAAGGCCGGCCGACTTTAGCAGCTGCTCAGTGTCCTTCTTAATGTCCCTAAACCTTAAGCCGGCGCGTTCTGCATCTTTGTTGATAGGCTCAATCTCCAGAATGACTCTCTTGATTCCCTTTAATATGGTTGGGCTGGATTTAATCATGGCCGTCTGTAAAGGTCGACTTGTGGGGTTTTGATGGGTATTTACTGGCACCGCTGATTTAGATATCAATGCAGCGAGGACTAATGCGTGAATTGAGAACATCTGGTTTTCTCCTATATGGATAATTCGGCGGAGTATTTGCCCATCTTCAATTCGGTGACAACACTTTCCTCTTTATTTGACCCGATATCGAGCTTTCCAGTAGTTCTAATGGTACTATACGATTACTATGGCAATCCGAAATACGAAGTTGGGCTGGGTATGGAATACGTAGCCATCATCGGTGGGATCATATTGCTGGTCTTCGCGAGTAAGTTGTACCAGCGACAACGAGAACGCGGTCTGCAAGAACGCCTTGATCAAGC
>JBDUAM010000359.1:0-1717 GCA_040004655.1 Chthonomonadales bacterium
GAGGCCATTCTTGGTTACTTTGAGTACGGCATCATTGGTGGATGAGTAAACAGTCTGAGTGGTAACATCACGATGGCTACCATCAGAATAGTTTGCGATCACGCGGATCTGCCGGGTGTCACCAACTTTCGGCAATGTGTACTTAGAGGGTGATAGCTGAACGGATACGAGCTTAGGATCAGTGTCCTCGTAGGGAGCGCCGAGTTTAAGCCAATTTAAAATTGTTCGGTATTCTGGGGATCCAACCTTAAAACGTTGGCCACCAGCGTGCGGCATTATGCCCGTAGCCTTCTTTAGGAAGAGGCTCTGCTCAGGTACTGCAAAATTTATTCTTCTACCACGTGCCCCGTATACTATTGGAGCAAAGTCGTCTTCCGGGCTTAATGTCAACAGCGAAACCTGAAATCCACCTCTGCCACCAAACTTACCGTGGCAGTCCGCCGTTGAACATCCACTTCGATCAAGGATTGGAGCCACATCTCGCAAGAATTCCGGCTTTTCGGGAACAGGTGGTGGTGGAAGTTCAGGCGAAGTTATGGAAGCCGATTTTACAAGGTTTTTGGATGTCTTCGAGGACGACGTTGAAGACTTACTGGTCGACTTGGTAACCGGTTTGCCTTTTGTTTGTTTATGTACACCCTGAGCGTCCGCCACGATTGTCCACGACCAAACGGCGACGAATAGCGCAGTAACGAAAGAAGCAGCTCGAATTGAATTCATAATTGCGATTATCACCCGGTTTGGCGTCGATATGCAGATAGTGTTCGGTCGAACGAAATTGTTACAGACTCAACGCAATTGTTTGCCATAACGTTACATTCTATCACGAGTGAGCCATGCAATGGGATAATTGACGAATTATGATGTCAATAGTTCCCTTTAGACATCCGCCAACGGCATGAATATATGTATATTACTTCTTCTTGCCATAAGCGCAAAGGACTTTTATTCTACATTCGCTGCATTTCGGTCGATTGGCAATGCAGATTGCCCGCCCATGAAGGATCAATCGATGTCCTAATTGTGTCCATTCAGGCTTTGGATGCAGCGCCATCAGCTCCTGTTCAATCTTGACCGGATCATCCTGCTTCGTCCAACCAATAAGTCGACTGAGTCGTTTCACGTGCGTATCGACTACCATGCCGTCGCCGCCAAACGCCACACCGATGAGCACGTTTGCTGTTTTCCGCCCAACTCCACGGAGCGTTGTGAGTTCCTCTAAAGATTGCGGAACGACACCGCCAAATCTCTCCACCACATCCTCACTCATGGAAATAAGGCTCAACGACTTTTGATGATAGAATCCGGTGCTCTTAACCAGCCCTTCAACTTCAGCGATATCTGCAGCAACCATCGACATGGCAGTTGGAAATCGCTTGAATAGTGCAGGTGTGACGATATTCACTCGCGCATCCGTACATTGCGCAGAGAGAATCGTCGCGCAGAGAAGTTGCCACGGACCATCATGGATGAGGGCACACTCAGGATCGGGATATATCTCTTTCAGGATTGCCAGAATTTGAGCAGCATTCTCTTTTTGTAACTTGGTCGGCACGGTTACTTCGCGGCCCCGATGGGCGCGTAGAACTCCCGGACGTCGGAAGTCAACTTTGGCAGACATTCCTTCAGGATGTACATCATATGCCCGGACGGATAATCTTTGAAAACGATCTGGTCGTGAATTTTTGCAGGCACGCCGAGGTGGTCAAATGTATAC
>JBDUAM010000234.1:0-1715 GCA_040004655.1 Chthonomonadales bacterium
TCACGGACTGATGTCCGAACTCGGTACGCACCAGATTCACGCGGTCAACTGGTTCCTCGGCGCCGCGCCGATCGCAGTGGTTGGCATGGGTGGAATCGACTACTGGAAAGACGGTCGCGAAGTCTTTGACAATGTGGAAGTCATCTTTGAGTATCCGGGTGGCGTCAAGCTAAATTATACGTCTATCACCACCAACCAGTACGACGGCTATTATGAGCAGTACATGGGCAAAGATGGGACGCTGCTAATCTCGGAAGAAAAGGAGACTCCGAGTTCCTACTTCCGTGAGCCCTCTGCGCCTCTTGAGGATTGGATGAAGCAATCCGCTACAGCTCAGAAAGGTAAGCACAATGAATCGGGCCTGAAGCTCGATCCGGAAGCTACGAAGAAGATCAAGCCGGGCACCAAGATCGGCGAGAAGACTCTCATGACCTCCACGAGCGGCAAGACCAGCTACCAGTTGGAGATGGAAGACTTCTTCAACGCCATCCGAACCGGATCGCCGGTCACCTGTGATTGGAAGGAAGCTCTCGGTTGCTGCGTCGCGGCAATTATGGCCAACAAAGCTATGGACAAGAGGGCCCGATTAGAGATAACGCCGGATATGGTTTCTCTGTAAATAGTTAGAAAATACTCAATAATGCCCGCTCTATTTTGAGAAATGGAGCGGGCTTCTTTTTGGCAAATGCTTAAGTGTAATCTAACACTTAACCGACTTCTTCTTCTTCCCCACCGACCCACTGTCTATCATCTTCTGAATTCTCTCGGGCGCAGACGCGATCTTACACGACGTATCCCCGACATCCACCATCACCGGACCAATTTCATTTGCCGTTGCCAGTGCGAGGCTCGTTAACGGGGCGACATAACTGCCAACGGAGATCACATAGCTGTTCATCGCAGATCGAACCCGGTTAGGCGACGTGTGAATATTCTTCTTAATTCGGTCGAGGAGCCCCTTGATCATGTCCAGGTCGAGTTCTGCGTCACTTTTCAGTGCGAGCAGGCCGTAGAGTGTCGCCCAGCCGGCATCGGCGATCATCTCCTGATCTGAATCTATCCACTTAAGCCCTATCTCCTGCCCAAATCGACCCTCAGAGGCCACCCACGCGACAACGTTCTCGGCTATGGTGTGGCAGTATGCTTTCTCCACCCAATTCTGGAGGTCCGCTTGCGTCATTTTCATGTCATCTGCAATCAAGCCCGCGAGATACATGGCGTCGAAGATTCCAGTGGCGTATAGGTCAAGTGCGGTTTGGTAATCCCTTTTGACAACTTTTTGAATTTTCTTCAACTCTGAAATTGCAACACCGAATACGGGTTCTCGAATTCCATGTTTCATTATGACGCTCTTGTAACTATCCTTACCCAACGGCTTAATCTGATCGACTATTTCTGCTGCAGTCATGAGTATTTATCCTTCCCCGTCCAGCTCAGGACGGACCCGATCTCAACCCCTCCATCCGCGGGCTCTCCCCACCGATCCAACCTACCGTGTACTACGCCACCCGGGATTCCTTGACCGCCAATCAGCGCAAATCCCGCCTGCGGCCAATGGTCCCTGCCGCCCATTACATTCAATTGTGGCGATCGACCAAATTCTCCCATGCAGACGAACCGCGTCTCTTCCCATAAACCAGTGGCTCTCAAATCAGTAATCAAGCGTGAGAGGTTATTGTCCAATGTCGGCGCAAGGCTCTCTTTGATCCGGCTGT
>JBDUAM010000111.1:0-1715 GCA_040004655.1 Chthonomonadales bacterium
CGGCGAAGGACCGGGAATTTACGGCCGGGGGGGAGCCGGGGTGGGCGCTGATGTAGGCCCTGCGGGTGAGTTGGGTGGCTCGCAAAACCTCAATGCATTCACTGGGCCCAGTCTAGAGGGGTCAGCTTCGTTAGTTGGAGGCATCAGCGTATCCACAAACAACTCAGGAAATACCGGTTCGCTTATTTGGGGGGCAAAGGGCTCTCCATTCGCCGCGCATGTGGCCAACACCACGACGAAAGCATTTACGCTTTTTGATCTGTTCGATGCAGTTGGCGGTTTCGTTGACGGAATGAAGCAACAAGCGAAACAGTTCATTAAGGAGGGAGAGGATGCGGCTAGTCATGCGAGCGGAATTCAGTAATTCGAACAGGTACCGTTCACACGGTCGGTTCGCGCTTGTTCAGAACCTAGTCACGTATCAAACATTCGACGCTAGCTGATGAGCGAATCTCACAAGTTCGTGTCCCTAATACTCATTGCAATAACCATTGCCTCTCAAGTTTTTGCAATCAGAGCTTACATTCGTGTGAGGCCATACCGTACTAAGATCGAAGCTGATTCTCCAGAGCCGCTATGGAAATCGTTGTCTTATCAGTGGCACAAAGTTCGTCCGTCTAGCTATGAAGCAGGCGGTCAGATCTTCCTGCGACGTCTCTGGTTCTGGGCAATTCTCTGTCACCTTACTCTACTCGTTGACGTGGTGTTCATATTGAAAGGAACGCCATGAAGGGTTTTTACGAGACAGGGCATTCCTTACACCCCCCTTTGAGAAGTACCATGCGCAAAAATGGTTGCTCGTGCGCGTATTGTCGGTTTGCCGGTAGAGAATCCTGTTGGCGATCACGTACTTGTGCCCAAAGGCCTTGAGGCGGTCGTATTTGGTACGGAAGCTTCAGGACTACTAGCTGATGTCATTGTATAGCTTGCTTATTGCCGTCGCGTCTTTCGCGAAACGTTAGACGGCCTCACCCCCCCCGCGAATCACATCTCCAGCAATTTGGGCCATATGAATCGCGCACGTTTGTTGAGTGGTCATTTGTGCATCGCACTCTTGGCGTGCAGTTCACCAGAGCCTGTGGGTCGGTTTGGTGAGTACGGCGACCATGCTCAACGACTCGTTCTTGATTCTGGCGACACCCTGAAGGTTCTGCGCGTCAAATTGTGGACATTTAAGGACGGAGCTTCTCCCGCTCTCCAACTCGAATACGCGGCCACTGAAGAGGCGATTGATTCGTCGCACGCCTTCGCGTTTGCCCAGGAAATTTGGCCCGCCTTCGCACCCTACGTGCAGGCAGTTGAGGTGCGTAATGCGATAATCACAGCTACCGTTCTTCACGTCCGGCGTGCGCCGCTGGTCCAATCATCACTAATGCAACACTTTGGAATCGTATTAACGCAAAATTCAAATGGATACTGGCATTTCCGTGGCCATCCTGATTCGCTACCGCCGCTTGGAGTGAGTACTCGCCAAAGATTGACGAGCAGAAATGGCGTGCCGCTCTCACCTAAGGAGTTTGCTGCGATGATATTAGCTGAAAGCGATTCCGCTTAAGCATTCACCGAGCGAAATGGCAAATGGCACGCGGTGTTGATGTGGTAGTCTGTCGAGACGAGTACCCCTGGTTTCACGGTAGTCGTCGCACGACCGCAGTCGCTGTGTCGTGACGGCGGGTACACCCGAAATCGGGTCAGTCGGGGTAGATGGTCTTCTC
>JBDUAM010000446.1:0-5665 GCA_040004655.1 Chthonomonadales bacterium
CGGACTGGAGTTCCGTGCTGAGATGTTCAACGTTCCAAATCATCTTTCGTTCTTCGCGGTCGGCGGCACGCTTGGCGCCCCCCAGCCTGATGGAACTTACCAGCCGAACTTCAGTTCGGCCGGCAAGTTTCAGAACAGCTTTGGCCAGGTAACCAGCTCAACCGATCCTCGCACCATGGAGTTCGTGCTGCGCGTTCACTTCTAACCCATGCGGTCCAGGGGGCGGACCTGCTTTCGGCGGGTCCGCCCTGCTTGTAGTTCTGAATTTCTTCATATTAGGATGGTCGCCTCCTTGTGAAGGTGTTGACGAGCTTGCCGGTGTGCCGATCGCTAACTGCAAGAGAGTAGTTTTAAGCAAGCAATGAGAAAGAAGGCGATATGAAGAAGTGGCTTTCCATGATGGCCGGGGCGATTTTTCTGGCGCAGGCGATGGCGGCGGTTGCAGCTCCACACATCCACGTGCTTATTCTGGATGGTGAAAGTGCAGCGCCGTACCATAACTGGAAGGCCGTGACGCCGATTCTGAAGGCTGAGCTGGACGAGACGGGACTCTTCGATACTGATGTGATCACAGCGCCGCCGGCTGGTGGCGACTTCTCGAATTTCCACCCGGAGTGGAACAAATATAAGGTTGTTGTCTTCAATTACGATGCGCCAGATGATCGTTGGTCGAGTGACTTGAAGAGCTCGTTTGAGACATATATTCGGCAAGGTGGAGGGCTGGTTACGGTGCATGCGGCCGACAATGCCTTTCCCCACTGGAAGTCCTTTAACGAGATGACCGGCATCGGCGGGTGGCGCGGTCGCGACGAGAACTCAGGACCCTATTGGCACTACAAAGACGGCAAACTGGTTTCGGACGACTCTCCGGGCCGGGCCGGGAATCACGGTTTGCGGATACCTTTTCAGGTGACGGTGCGGGACGCGAATCACCCGATCATGAAGGGACTGCCGAAGGTGTGGATGCACCAGGGTGACGAGCTGTATTCCAAGCTTCGTGGGCCGGGCAAAATGACGGTGCTGGCGACGGCCTATTCCGACCCCGCTAACCATGGCTCGGGCTTCGATGAACCGCAGCTGATGGTGTCAAAGCTCGGCAAGGGACGTATCTTTCATACCACCATGGGACACGATGGCTTAGCCCTTAGCTCCGTCGACTTCGTTGTGACCTTTCAGCGCGGTGTGGAGTGGGCGGCGACGGGCAAGGTAACGCAGCCGGTTCCTTCAACTTTCCCAAGCGCTAACACGGTTAGTTATCGCACTGATCTTGCAGCGAAAGATCCGAACTTTAGCAAGGGGCTCAATCCTCTTGATGCGCCCGTCGAGCCTCACCCCAGGCGCCCCGCTGCCGGATTGCCGAAGGGACCGCAGCAATAAGGAGCCGCGGGTACTGCCTATGCCGCGCTGCGATGATGCAGCGCGGTTGTTTTTTGTGGGAGTTGTCCTTCAGGCCTCTGATTGAGTTACGATGCGGAAGTCACAAGGGAGACTTTCCCGGATGGTGCAGACAATTCGTTCTTGCTGAGTTTGTAAATATTGGGGCAGGCCATATGTTCGAATGATGGGTCCTCACAATCACAAAAATCCAGGGAATCGACAGACAGTTGGCGTCCGACAGATTGACCTGGCTTCGGCGCAGACCGCATCGAACGAAATAGTGCGGGATATTAATCGGGACATCATCCTGGAGCTGATTCGCTTCAAGCAACCTCTTGCTCGTGTGGATCTGTCCCGCCTTTCAGGGCTTCGTCGAAGTACGGTCTCGGCGATTGTGGAGCAATTGATTCAGGAAGACTGGGTCACAGAAGGGGCGGTCATTAAGCCGGCTCGCGGCAGGCCTTCCACGATGCTGTCGGTCAATAGTGCGATGGTGACGTTTGCTCTGGACTTGCGACCGAATCGCGCCATTCTCGCGGTCATCGATCTCAGCGGTCAATTTCTCTCTCGCGAAACGATTACAGCCGATCCGGATCCCAAAAAGACAATCTCGCTGATTGGGAAACGGATGCGCGCTCTGCGCAAAGAGAATCCTTCGAAGTCTTTCAAGGGCGTTGGAGTGAGTCTTCCCGGGCGGGTGCACCCGGTGAAGCAGCAAATTCTGCTTGCAGCCAATATGAACTGGCGTGAATTCGATCTTAAGAGAACTCTTGAGAAGGTCTCCGGTCTACAGGTTGAAATCGACAATGACGCGAATGTCTGCCTGATCTCAGAGCTGTGGTTTGGCCATCTGCAGGGCGTGAAGAACGTCGTTCTGGTGGCGGTGGCCGAAGGCGTTGGAGCTGCGATTCTTGCCGGCGGACACATGTATTCGGGCTGTAATGGTCTTGCCGGTGAATTTGGCCATCTGTCGGTCGATCCTGCCGGACCCCTGTGCCGATGCGGTCAAAAGGGGTGCTGGGAGATGACCGCCTCATCGCGCGCAGCCATCCGGACCTTCAACGCAGTGTCCAAGCAGAGTGCAAAGGATATCGGTGAATTGCTCCAACTCGGTCAAAAGGGCGACCCGAATGCCGTATACGCTCTGACAGAGCAGGCCCGTGCGCTGGGACGGGGGATGCGTCTTATTACAGCGTCGCTGTCCCCTGAATTGATTCTTGTCGTTGGCGACATTACGACAGCATGGGAGCTTTGCGGCCCAATTGTCGCTCAGGAACTCGCGAACTCCATGCTCACTGGAACTCCGCCTTTACTACGGCCGACTGGCGATGCGGAGTTAGCCCGGTTGAGCGGGAGCGCTGCCATGTTGATGCAGCGGCACACGAACTATCACCGTTCCACCCACGAGTCTTGAGGTCTTACAACCGCCTCAGTTGGCTTCTGGCGATTTTTGTATATCCTGTGATCTGAATTGGACCTATCACCTATGAATAGACGCAACTTTATCGTAAGTTCACTCGCGGCCACTGCGGGCGTTCCCTTGTCCGGGCTGGCGAGCCCACTGTTTTCGAAGACCGTTCTGGCAGCGGACGACCGCAGAGTTTCCGTGCTGCTTGTCGATACGGACAGAGTGTCGGCTCCGATTGACAAGCGTATTTATGGCCAGTTTCTTGAGCACATCAACCATTCGGTAGCAGACGGGCTCTTTGCCGAACAGATTCGCGGCGCCGGTTTTGAGGGGGAAGACTTCAAAACCTACTGGGATTCGTTCTCGGACCGCGGCCGAGTCGAGATCGCAGATCTTGATTTCCAGAACGGAAGGAAGAGCGTGCGCCTCGCTGCGGAGGGTGGCCACGCGGGGATCCGGCAAGGGCGTCTCTTCCTCGATACGGGGATCAAGTACGATGGCTCACTCTGGGTCAAACGCGAGAAGGGCTCTCCGCAACTGACGCTTCAGTTCAAAAGTGCCAATGGCGAACAGATCGCCTCGATACCCCTTTCGGTCTCGGGTACAGGTTGGCAGGAGATTCCTTATTCCTTTACCAGCTCCGTGCGTGACACGCAGGCTTCGATAGCGATCGTTCTGACGGGCCATGGAACGGTGCTGGTGGACTTCATCTCGATGATGCGAGCCGATGTTCGCCGTGAGGGCATGCTGCGCCCCGACCTGTTGCAGGCGCTCGAGGGTCTGCAGCCCTCCTTTATTCGCTGGCCGGGGGGATCCTTCGCTTCGACGTACAAGTGGAAGGAAGGTATCGGACGGTATGCGGCGCGCGGGTACCATCCCAACACCTACTGGGGTGGCTACTCAGACTACTTCGGCTTTGGGACGGATGAGTTTCTTGGACTCTGCCAGAAGCTCCACGCCGAACCCCTCATCACGCTGGCTGCGCCAAGTACAAAAGCCGAGGATGTTGCCTATGCCATGGAGTGGGTTCACTACCTGAATGATCCAGCTACAACGGAGTGGGGGAGGATGAGGGCGGCCAATGGGCATCCCGAACCCTATGGCGTGAAGTATTTTCAGATAGACAATGAGCCGATGAATAACGGCTTCACGCCGGAAAGGTACGCCGAGATCGTTAATGTTTATGGCGAGCGCCTGCGGGCCATCGCTCCCCAGGCGCGCATCGTGGCGTGCGGGCAGAAGCGTTCCAGCGACATGGACTGGAGCGAAACGGTGATCGATCTTGCCGGCAAGAATTTTGACATCCTCGGCTGTCACAACTACGAGTACGAGCCGGAGAACTTCGAGACCGGGATCCGCCGTATTCATGACTACCTCGAGAAGCTGCGCGACTATGTGTTGATCTCAAAGCACCCGCACATCGAGATTGCGGTCCTGGAGTGGAGTCTGCAGCACACCTACGACTGGCGGGCAGGGCTGCATGCGGCTGGCAGTTTGATTATGTATGAGGAACTCAGCCCGGGACTGACCATGACCTGCCCCGCACTGCTGATGCGAAACACAACGGATGATCCGAAGTGGACCGCCTCCATCTATCACGACCATGTCTCGTGGTTTCCGGGTGCGAGCTATGTTGTCGAGAAGTTATTCCGGGAGCACTATGCGGAGAGATATCTTGCCTCCGCAACCGGTGCCGCGCATGATGTACCCGACCGCAAGCTCCTGTTTGACAAGATCTCAACATTCATTCCGACAGGGTGGGAGCCTGGTGCTATCGACGCGATTGCCACGGCGAGCGCTGACGGACGTCGCATCGTGGTCAAGGCCGTCAACTATCGAGGGGAACGGAACACGCTGTTAGTGCGGCTTCAGGGCCACGGGATACCGGCGAAGGCCACCGCACAACTGCACACGATCACCGCAGGGTTGATGGACTCCGCATCGCTTGCGCACCCGAATGCGATTGCCCCGATCAGTCAGCCGTTCAATTACGCGAAGGATTTCTCCGTGGAGCTTGAACCCTACACCGTTGCCGTGGTCGAGATTCGGGCGGAATGAATTCTATTGCATATTTGAATGTGGAGCTAATCGATTGACAAGGGACGGACGAAGGCTGGAGCGATTTCTTGTGGCCAAACATGGCCGCCACGCGCTTGATCCATGCAAATCATCGTGAACGATTGCGCGCTACGTCCAGGGAATGCTCCTCTGCGTCGTGCGTACCCCAATTCCCCTCGCAAGATTGGTCTGGCCAAAATATCCATAAGCGCGAAAATACAATGATTATCTGGCTTTACTGGCTGTCCGAGAATAGCCCTAAATTATTCGTTGACGTTTCCTCTCAACGGTTGCTAGGATTTGCAAATCATAATAAGCAGATTTGATTGCGCATTATGCAATTAAACATCAACTGATTTTCTCCCAATCGAGCTGTCCAGGTCTTCAGTGGAAGGATCTCTCCCTCCAACGCACTGCATTGCCGGCGTTCGACCGATTCAGAAAACATGTACTGAATTGAAGGTGTTACCAATGGGGCGTATCAGGCTTCCAAAAGCTGCAGATTGCGGGCCGTATCAACTTTTAGTCGCCCAGCAGATATCACGAAGGGCGATCACTCGACCGCGGTTCGTGATATCTGCGTTTTCATTTACATTCCTTACGCTGCTTGAGGGAGACGATTACCTGTGATGAACGTCATTTCCGCTCTCGACCCGCCATTCCGGATGTCGATTTCGTCTCGCCCATGCTTGCTCACCTTCGCCAAAGAGGATTTCAGATGAGATTGACCGCCGGTTTTCGACTGAAGCTCAGTGGCGTTGCTGCTGTGGTTTTGCTGCAGGCCGCATTCGCCGCAGCGCAGAGTGTTTCGCTGGGCCGAGT
>JBDUAM010000246.1:0-5655 GCA_040004655.1 Chthonomonadales bacterium
CGCACGACGCACTACATTATCGGATCGGTGCTCGGTCCTCATCCGTACCCGATGATTGTCCGTGATCTCCAGTCTGTTATCGGCAAAGAGACGCGTCGGCAGATACTTGAGCGTGAAGAGCGATTGCCGGATGCAGTTATTGCGTGCGTTGGCGGTGGATCCAATGCGATGGGTATTTTCTACCCGTTTATTCAGGATGTTTCCGTAGACTTGATTGGAGTTGAGGCAGCTGGCCGAGGACTCGACACGGACGAACATTGCGCCACGTTAACCAAGGGCGTCCCCGGAGTTTTGCATGGAAGCCTGAGTTTCTTGCTTCAGGATTCCAATGGACAGATTGCTCCGTCACACTCCATTTCCGCTGGCCTTGATTATCCCGGTGTTGGTCCGGAGCACAGCTACCTGCATCGAACTGGGCGAGGTAGGTATGTTTCGGTGACGGATAAAGAAGCATTGGATGCGTTCCAGCTTGTGGCTCACACGGAAGGTCTGTTGACTGCGCTTGAGACAGCTCATGCCTTCGCGTATCTTGCAAAGACTGCTTCGCAATGGACCAAAGATCAGATTGTCATTGTAAATATGTCTGGAAGGGGAGACAAAGACATGGATACAATCTCCCGCGAGTTGGGGTTGAGCCTGTAATGACATCCGATTTGGTAGCCACCCGAACTCGACTGACAACTAGATTTGACGAACTAAAGAAAAAAAATGAAGGTGCGTTGGTCTGCTATGTGGTGGCCGGCGACCCGTCGTTGCAGGCGACGGTCGAGATTGTTAAGACACTAGATCGGGCAGATGCGGATGTTGTTGAACTTGGAATTCCGTTCAGCGATCCACTGGCAGATGGCCCGACCATTCAGTTGGGCTCGTTGCGGGCATTGAGCGCTGGTGCGAGCGTCATTTCTGTTTTGGAAACTCTTAGGCAAATCCGTAAGGTGTCCGAAATTCCTGTTGTTCTGATGACTTACTTCAATCCAGCTATGCAGTATGGCGTGGAACGATTTGCGCAGGATGCCGCTGCCGCAGGAGCCGATGGCGTCATTCAAACGGATTTGACGCCAGAAGAATCAGATTATTGGGTGGGTTGCGCTCAGGCGAATAACCTCGATACTGTGTTTCTCGCTGCTCCAACGAGCACGACCGAGCGTTTGACAATTGCCGCAGAGCGATGCTCCGGATTCTTCTACGCCGTATCGCGGACGGGGGTAACCGGAGCGCAACAATCGGTATCCACAGAGTTGCCAGAGATGATCGCCCGAATCCGAGCGGTAACTGATCTGCCGGTGTGCGTTGGCTTTGGCGTCTCCAAACCTGAGCATGTCACTGAGATCTGCCATTATGCGGATGGCGCTGTGGTGGGGAGTTCACTGGTCGACCTGATCGGCAAGTTCGGGAGTGATCCTCAGTTGCAAGATAAAGTGTTCGAATATGTGGCATCCCTCAAATCCGCGACTCGTAACCGATAGTTTTCTGACTGGATGATGAATGCCTCTCTACAACGTCAACGCAATCGTCATCAAGCGAATTAGTCTGGGTGAGACCGACAGAATTCTTACCCTTCTGACGCGTGATCATGGGAAAATCGGCGTTGTAGCCAAGGGATCGCGACGTAGTGGAAGTCGACTGACAGGCGCATCCGAGTTGTTTATTCACGGCAAATATCTTCTCGCAAGTGGTAAGTCCCTGGGGATAGTTTCACAGGTGGAGATTCTGGATACGTTTCCGATGGTACGACGGGATATGCTCTCCATTGCTCGCGCCAGTTATTTTTGTGAGCTTTCGGATCGGTTCATTGAAGAGCACCAACCTGATACAGAAACATTCGATCTATTGCTCAACACCATGAACGAGCTCCAGATGCAAACTGCTCCTCCCGAGGTTCTACGACATTATTTTGAGATGCAGTTATTGATTCTTCATGGATATACACCTCAATTAGACTCGTGCGTCCGGTGCAATGCGATTACTGAGACAGGCCTCTCGTATAGTCCATCATTGGGTGGAATTCTCTGTGAACGTGATCGATACAGCTCTGCAGATTCATTTCCTGTTGGTCCGCAAACGGTGGATCTATTGCAAACCCTGAGCTTTTGCAGTAGGCCTGACCTGACGGACATATCTACATCTCAGACTTCACTTTCCGAGGCTGCTCGCGTTCTTCGGTGGACCATTCGGTTTCGGATTGATCGTGACGTGAAGAGCGCGGAATTCCTTGATCTGCTGCTGAGAACGGATGATGCCGTTCCGGTCGCGATGGCAAGCTGACGCCTAATGGAACCTCCTTATATCACCCTCTATTCCAACCCAATGGTCTCGACATGGGTATTCGACGAGACACATCGAGTGCTCTTTGATGCTGGTGATGGCGTGGCGGCGATGCTTGATTCGCGTATTCAAAAGGTCAAACTGGCCGCCATCACACACAGTCACCGAGATCATTGTGCGGGATTGATGCAGTTTTTGAATTTGCGCGGTCCAGAAAATGGGTTCAAAGCGGTTATTCCCGAAAATAGCGGGTCGGGAAGGGCATTGGCTCAATTTCTCACGTCATTTGATACGCGCTCCACGGGTCGAATTCAGTGGCACTACATCTCCTCGCATGTAGACTTGCCCATTCAACCAGACAAACACGTTTTGCGCGAATTTGAGACCATTCACTATACGTATGGTGAGGAAACAGGCGGTAGGAGCCTGGGTTATCACATTGTGCGAATGGTAGATAAGATCAAACCGGAGTATCGTCAGTTGGATCAAGCCAAACTGGACGATCTGCGCCGGAGTTTGGGTAAAGAGGCTTTAACCGAGACCGTTGAAGATGTGCTCTTCTCGGTTACGGGTGACACGATGCGACTTGATCCGGCAATCTTCGAAGGTTCACGGGCTCTATTGCATGAATGCACGTTCCTCGACAATGAGGAACACCTGGGAGCTTCTGATCGGGGCAGACCCCATGCGTGGTTGGATGAGGTCCTCTGCATTGCAAGAGACGCGAAAGTTGAACGGTTAGGCCTCTACCACATTTCGCGAAGGTATGATGACGAACAGATCATCAAGCGGGTTCGTGAGAGGTGTTCGGCATTGAAACTTGAGATTCCGGTGAGTGTGGCGTTACCGGGAAGATTGATTGAAAATCTGTTTGCCGAAACCGTTTGGCCGGGCATTTCGTCGTAATGGGTTTTGATGTAAGTCAACTCAACCTGCCTCTACCTGTTGAGTTCTATCACCAACCAACCCTAGATGTTGCGAGACAGCTTCTTGGTACTTACCTTTGCAAACAAACGGAAAACGGCTTAATGGCTGGCCGAATTGTAGAAGTGGAAGCGTATTGTCAGGGTGATCCTGCAAGCCATTCGTATAGGGGGCCAACGAAACGTAATCGGGCGATGTATTTGGCGGGCGGTTCATGCTACGTTTACCTGATCTATGGAATGTACTGGTGTTTTAACGTGGTCACGCAGTCTGCTGGAGTGGGGGAGGCCGTTCTCATTCGGGCGGTTGAACCGGTTGTGGGATTTGATGGATTCTTGGAATCTGATATGAAAGATTTGTGCCGAGGGCCGGGCAAGTTGTGTCGAGCATTTGGGATTGACGAATCAATCGACGGGTCATCGGTAATATCCAGGGACATCTGGATTTCGAACCAAGTGCACAACGCCAATCCTGATATTTCGATTTCACCGAGGATTGGGATATCCAAGGGTCTTGAACATCACTGGAGATTTTACATTAAAGATTCACCATATGTATCACAAATCAAGAAGGGGCGCGCAACAGTTTAGTAACCATGCAGATAATCACGGCTAACCAACTCATTCTGGGTACGGTTCTTGCGGCAGTCTTTGCCGCAGTCTCCATATTGTTGAAATTCTTAACTCCATTGGGTGGGGTGGCTGCGTTCTTTGTTGGCGTGTCTGTTTTCGGGTTTGGCGGCGTACCATTTGCTGCAATCCTCCTTGCGTTCTTTATCTCCTCAAGTCTTCTTTCCAAATTCAGGGTTCGCCAGAAGCAGAAGGCGAACAGCCTCAATGCTAAGACCGGTCGACGTGACGCTGCGCAGGTCATAGCCAATGGATTAGTGGCATCGCTTCTTGCTGTTGGATATGCATTGGACCTGCGTTTTGCTCCACCAAGATTTTGCATGTTGTTATTCATAGCGGTGATGTCCACTGTGAATGCAGACACCTGGGCTACAGAGATTGGTGGACTTAGTCGCCGAAGACCGATATTGATTTCGACATTTAAGAAAGTCGCGGTGGGACAAAGTGGTGCGATTTCCGTTTTGGGGACCGCGGCGGCGTTGCTTGGTGCATCTTTTATCGCTTTTGTAGGCTGGGGGTTCTGGCCTGAGAGATCGGTGGCGCTGCTGTGGCGACCCGATATGGCAGAACTTTTGGCGTGTGTGTGGGCAGGGTTCCTCGGATGCTTTGCAGACACTTTACTTGGTGCCTCTATTCAGTCAAAGTATAGGTGCCAGATTTGTGGCGAAGAGCTTGAGGGGATTGAGCATTGCAACGCTCCATCCCTTCGGTTTAAGGGTTTGCGATGGATGACGAACGATACAGTGAACTTTGTTTCGAGTTTGACGGGATTGGTATTTGCAATCGTTCTCTTGAAGGCGTCCACGGGAGTTAAGTAGTCCGACCTTAGCCGCCGGAGGCAGAGAATCGCATGTTCTTTAGAAGGCGCAACTGATACAGCGTAAAGCCGATCAACATTGATCCCATGATCCACGCCGCTGCAGTCGCATAGCCAAACTTCAAGTACATGAACGCGTTGTACCAGACCTCCAACCCGATTACATGAGTTCTGTATAATGGTCCTCCGCCGGTCATCACGAAGATATTCTCCATTGCCTTGAACGATCCGATAAATGCTCCAACAAGATTGATAATGATCAGCGGTCTTAGCGTTGGAATTGTGATCATTCTGATCTTGGTCCATATGGATGCACCGTCCAGATCGGCGGCCTCATACACGTCTTCTGGTACAGTCGTGAGGGCCGCAAGGTAGATAATGCTGCCCGGTCCGGCGCCAGCCCATATACCGGGAATCACGACGGCCAGCATTGCGGTTGTTGGATTGCCGAGCCAGTCTAGCTTGTAAGTTGTACTCAAGTGGGGCGACATTCCAATCCAACCTGTTATCGTGTTTATGCCGCTCGAGGCAAATCCCAATAGTTGATTGATCAGTCCTGCTTGCGTTGGATCATAGAACTCTTTCCAGAGGAAGAGGATCACGATGCCCGACGTGACCGCTGGCAAATAGTAGGCGGTTCGGAATAACACCTTGCCGCGAGGGATTTCTGACAAAAACAAGGCGAGCACGATGGGTAGGCAAAATCCGATTCCAATGGTCAGGACCACGTACTCGACGGAGTGAGCAATCCCGAGCCAAAATGTTCTTTGCGTTGCCGCTTCAATGAAGTTATCCAAGCCTACAAATCTTGAGCCTTTCAGGATTCGGTAGTCTTGAAAGGCCATGACCAGTCCCCGAACCAGTGGGAAATATGCCCAGAAAAATACAGTTAGAAGTGCAGGGGCCATGTATGCCCATGGAGTCCATTTGTGTTTGTTGAAGCTGGTTGTAGGCTTTGTCGTTCGTAAGTTTGCTGCGACACGTTGCTTCGTAATCGCCCTGACGCTACGCACAAAGAAG
>JBDUAM010000183.1:0-5630 GCA_040004655.1 Chthonomonadales bacterium
ACCACCTTAAAGGTGAAGGCAGAAGCCTTACGTCTGAGGAAATGGTTGCGTACTGGGAATCTTTGGTCAACAAATACCCGATCATCTCCATAGAGGACGGTCTTGCGGAAGACGACTGGGATGGCTGGCACATGCTGACAGAACGCATCGGCAGCCATGTTCAGATCGTTGGCGATGACCTATTCGTCACGAACACAGAGCGATTGGGCCGAGGAATTCGAGAGAATACCGGTAACTCGATCCTGATTAAAGTAAACCAGATTGGGACGCTTACTGAAACTCTGGAAGCCATTGAGATGGCAAAGCGTGCGAAGTATACGGCGATCCTTTCTCACCGATCAGGCGAGACCGAAGACTCTACGATTGCAGACATCGCAGTTGCCACGAATTCGGGTCAAATAAAGACGGGTGCTCCAAACCGATCCGATCGAGTTGCCAAGTACAATCAACTTCTTCGCATCGAAGAAGAGTTGTCGGAAGTCAGCCGATTCGGTGGATGGAATTCGTTCTACAACATACGATAAAAGCCAACGGTATGAGGATTCACATGAACCGCATCTCAGTAATCGCGACCGTATTGCTGACTGTATTGTTGGCCGTCAGTGGCGTGAAATCCGCATTTGCACAATCTGCCGCCAAATGGGTTGCAGATTGTGCAGAAGCCGTTCCACCAAAAAGTCCAGTCGCCGGAATGTTGAACGGCAAGCCATTCAAACCGGAAAAAGTCTACACTTTTACGTTTCATGGTTATGCAGGAACCAAAGGCCATCGAGCAGCTTACAATCTGATCCGCTTCTCCATGTACAATGGTGACAAGCAGCATCCAGATCGAGAAATTGTCATCTGGTTGACCGCACATGATGGGGAGTTGATGGATCACCTCGTCTTCAAAGCCCATTCGGGCAAATTGGCTGTACAAAATGAAACCGTTGGGTTCAAGAATGGCATTAACGTTCCCCGCGTCCAGTACATTGATGTAACAGACAAAGTGGCTGGCAAGCCTGCCACTCAACGGATCGCATCAGGATTTTCCGCAATCATCCGCTTTGGCACTCAGGATAAACAGGGACTGGATGGATCGGTCTACGTCGCACTGCCGGATGCAGCACACAGTTTTGCAGCAGGAAGTTTCAAGTTCCGAATCAAGTAACCATTAACGAAATCGGGGTTTAATTTGCGCCGAACGAAAATAATCTGCACTATAGGACCAGCCTCTTCATCCATTACTGGATTGAAGGGGCTTCTTTCTGCCGGAATGGATGTCGCCCGTCTCAATTTCTCTCATGGAACCCATGACGATCACGGATTAGTTATCGACAGATTGAGAATGCTCGCCGCCCGACAACACCGTCCGCTGGCCATTTTACAGGATCTCTCAGGACCAAAGGTGAGGCTGGGAATCATAGCGAGTGGGACCGTTACCCTCACACGCGGCAGCAGAATTACGTTTACAACACGCCCGGTTCCAGGCGACCAGAATGAAATCAATCTCCCGGTACCTGAGCTTGTTCACGCTGTTAGCCCCGGCGACAGGCTGGCCGCAGATGACGGCAAGGTACTCCTCAGAGTAGTTTCAACAACAGGTACAGACATCGTTGTGCAGGCGGTTTCCAGCGGTGTACTGAGTTCAAAAAAAGGCATTACCGCACCGGGGATTAACCTGAACATCGCCGCCATTACTCCAAAGGACATTGCTGATCTCCGCTTTGGCCTCGAACGTGGTGTCGATTGGGTTGCAGCTTCTTACGTTCGAGGGCCGGGCGACATTCTTCCAATCCTCGAAACAATGCGAAAGATGTCCGTCCGGGTCCCGATTATTGCTAAGATCGAAAAAATGGAAGCGGTGAACAGCCTACCTGAGATTCTTCAAGTCGTCGATGGGATAATGGTCGCCCGTGGCGACCTCGGTGTAGAAGTTCCGATTGAAGAAGTGCCGGCCCTTCAGAAGCGAATTATCCGTATGGCCAACGAGGCTGGGAAACCAGTAATCACTGCCACTCAGATGCTGGAGTCGATGATCGTAAATCCTGGTCCCACCCGCGCCGAAGTCACGGACGTCGCAAACGCAATTATTGACGGCACCGACGCCGTGATGCTCTCTGGTGAGACAGCCGCTGGCGCCTATCCATCTGCAGCCGTCAGAATTATGTCCAAGGTGGCGGTTCAAGCGGAGCAGTTACTTCCCGATTGGCGACCCGGATCCCTAAATTCAAAGAAATCCTCCTCTACTACTCTAAGTGTCGCGGCGGCAACGGTCGAGATGGCTTGCACTCTGCGAGCAAAAGCGATAGTCTGCGCCACAACAAGCGGGAGTACGGCACGTGCAATTGCACGATTTCGCCCAATCGTGCGTATCATTGGTGCCACGTCAGAGGAAAACACCTATCGCAACTTGAATGTTAGCTGGGGTGTACAGCCGATGCTCATTCGGAACGTAACCGATACAGACGGCATGATGGAAGAGACGATTCAGGCTGCCGTGGCGCGTGGATACCTCAAACATGGCGATAGAATTATCCTGACGGCGGGCGTTCCCGTAAATGTAATCGGTAATACCAATCTCATTCGTGTCCACAGGGTAGGAGATCCAATCCGTCCCGTGGTATAATTGCAAGCAATATTCCAGTCCAAGAGGTGATTGATTTGGCAGACGAAGTGCGTCCACTACAACTTCCATCCAGAATGCCATCCCAGACCTTGTCGTTGCCTACCTTCGGGTTACTCGGACTCTGCGTCGCAATGGGCTACCTCGGTTACATCTCCCGCAGACCGTACAACGAAGCTGCTCGCATTCATCAAGTAAACCGGGCTCTCGAAGCGGAGGTGATGGACTTGAAGATCAAAAATGAACAGATTGGTGTGGAAGCTGCGCAACTCGGTACCGACCGAGGACAGGAGCGACAACTTCGTCGAAATGGTTTCACCAAACCGGGTGAAATTCCAATGATCGTCCTCGACAAGTAATTATCTAAGCCAATTGTCCAAATTCTGTTCAATAAACTCATTGTCAAACAGGGGACCATAGACTTTGAGCACTCGGTCGATCTCTTCACGCTGACCGGGTGACAAAATTTCATTTTCATCCAAACATCTAACGCCGCCCAACAACCCCTGACTGAACAAGATTTCGTGAATACCTGCAATGCATCCGGCAAATCCGTTGTTGACATCGAACAGCGCTAGGTTGATATCTGTGTACGCGTGTGACAGTTTAAGAATATCAAATGGCACGGATCCAAGCTGCTTGCACCGTTTGATCTTGCCAATCAATTCAACCGCAAAACGCGTGCCCACCGCCCATTGCCCCAACAAGCCACCCACATAAGGACCAATGAGATCATTCACGATATTGTCATCGTTTCCTGTGTACAGAGCAATCCGACCATTGTTTCCAGATTCAGCCAGTGCACGTTCGACTTCCTGAGATAGGTACCGGTCAAACGGAGCTACCTTTACGCCAACAATACATTCCAGTTCAAATATTGATCGCCAGTAATTCAGGCTAAACCGTCGTCCACCAACATCAGGCTGAAGGTAAAATCCGATAACGGGAAGCACCTCTCCGACAGCAATCGTCCGTCGGGTCATATCGGTCTCAGACAAAATCGATAACCCACCTGGGCTTAGCAAAACAGCGTCGTATCCCAGGCTTGCAGCAAGCTCCGCCTCCGCAACTGCTTGCCGCACGTCTCCACAGGCTCCAGCGATCATGACGGGCCCTAGAGAAGTTCCTCTAGCAGTTTCCATTGCAAGCTCAAGTACTGGCTTGAATAACCCGTGTTCCCGAATTGCAAACTGAGTGGTGTGAACTCCAACGGCTAGCCCTCCAGCGCCTGCCGCGAGATAGTATCGCGTCAACGCTCGTTGGTGTTTCTCATCGAGACGGCCATTATCCATCAATGCAAGTGGGTGCGCTGGGATGGCTAATCCGATTTGAAGGCGATTGTACACATCCAACCGCTGACCAGAAACGGAGTTAGAATTTTCCATCAGTCGCCTCAAAGTGAGTGGGTTTATTCAGGAGCCTACCGTCGCTCTGAATCCAATGAGCTGTCATGCCGATCAATTCTTGAACTCCAATGGAAGGCTTTCCAAATAACTCAAAGCATTGGGTAGCATCATTCAATAGCGCTTCGCCCGAATCGGTCCCCACAAAGTTTGGTTCAACACCGAATATTCGACCAAATTGCGTGGCCGCCTCAACAACAGAAACCTTCTCAGGACCTGTCAGATTGAACATCAGTGGCGAATCTCCTATCTCCTGAAATAACCCAAACAAAACGGAATTCGCATAGCCTTGCCAAACCGTGTTGAACCAGCTCTGCCCTAGATCAATTGGTGCGCCGGATCTCACTCGCGTTGCAATATCGACTAGAACTCCATATCGCAAATCCGTTGCGTAGTTCAGCCGCACAATCGCACATTTAGTACCATATTCCTCGGCCGCCCACTGAAACATCCGCTCTCTACCCAGGCACGTAATGGCATATTCACCAACAGGCGCAGGAACATCCAATTCGGTGCATCCATTTGACTCAGTCTTGGCGAACGGGTAAACGTTACCACTCGACAAAGCAACAATTCGAGAGTTCCGAAACCGAGTAGCGACTAAACCAGCCAGATGCACATTCATCGCCCATGTTCGACCCGGATTTCCCGTAGACCCAAACTTCATACCCGGTAAATAAAGAATATTCTCGGCATCTGGCAACGAATCAAGCGCACCGTGTTCCAGCAAGTCGCGCTGTATCACCTGAATGCCATGGGTCTCAAGATGAGCCACAAGGGTGGAATCGGAAAATCTGGAAACACATGTGACCGTGGTCGAATTACCCAAATGGTCGATGGTGTTCTGAGCAAGGGTAGCAAGAGAGATACCCATCTTTCCACCTGCGCCTAGAATGAGAATATCACCATCGAGATGACGAAGGCTCTCGATTGTAATGTCATTAGGTTGGGAAACTAGAGAGTCTAATTCGTGATCATTAGAAGGGAAATTGTTAAAAGTCAAGGAATTGGCCAGCCTTTAGAGGGAGAATATGCAGCCTCTATTCTGGCACGTTTATCGGAGATTTACAGGCGAGTCACGTAAGCCATACTTCTAAAGATTGCAGCAATAACACAGAAGCTCGTAAGCGCCATTCCAAGCACCATAATGGTCGCAAGATTCTCCCTCATGATCAAGTTGGCCGCAGCCAGACAAGCTGATCCGATAACAATAACTCGACCAGCCTTAATCAATTCCCTACCCATAAAGCGGTTGGCTTCATACCAGATCGGCTCCGATGAAAGGGTCTTTCTTGTTCTATAGCCATAGAGGCCGTTCGGCTTAACTCGGCCTGCAATCAGCGGAATCGAGAGGAGAATGAACATAAATCCAACGCCCACAAAGCACAGGGCGGCGAGTGTACCGATTGTAATCATGAGTCTCTCCTCCAAATGCAGGGCTTCATATTTGCTGTCAGTCTACCTACGGATCAGCCTTGCTGACCGTTTCGTTTTCGGAGATCAGGCGATGGTCCCAAAAAATTCTTTATGAGTCGTGAAGCCATGCTTGTATTGTAATGGCAGGTTTAGAGTTGATTCCCTCATATTTGGAATATAATGACCAGCATAGTCATAAATTCATT
>JBDUAM010000616.1:0-5595 GCA_040004655.1 Chthonomonadales bacterium
TTCGGGCGATTTCTGGTCCGGCAAGAATGTTTGGCAGAGAGCCGAGGAAGTCAGAAAACGATGCGCCCACAACGGGCGGAGTGGCAAAGTCGCCAACTTTCACCTTGCTGACGCGCTCGGCAATCGGCTGGCTCTTTATATTTGAAGGATCAAATTCGGGATACCGGGACATAATGAACGCTTGATGGCCTCCCTTGTCAGAATTGGGTGGAGGGCGACAATTGGCCGCCCTCCCGGTAATTCACGGCCGGACTAACCGAGGCTTGAAGCCAGGTCGATCTTTTCCCACGGGAACTTCTCATTGCCGAAGTGACCGTTCTTTGCCGTTTCGAGGTACTTAATTTTGCTCGGGTCGAGAAGGCCAAGTCGCTCAATGATGGCTCGTGGCTTAAGGTCGACCACTTTGCGCAGTAGCCTCGAGATCTCTACGTCGGGGATAGTTCCGGTTCCGAAGGAATCGACCAGCACGCTGACAGGTTCGGCAACGCCAATGGCGTAAGCGACCTGAATTTCGCACTTGGTTGCAAGTCCAGCCGCAACGACGTTCTTGGCCAGATAGCGAGCCGCGTATGCTGCAGATCGGTCTACCTTGCTCGGGTCTTTGCCCGAGAAGGCGCCGCCACCGTGTCGAGCATAGCCGCCATAGGTATCGACGATGATTTTTCGACCCGTCACGCCTGTATCGCCTTGCGGTCCACCAATAACGAAGAGGCCGGTCGGGTTGATGTGGTACTTAATCTCGCCCTTGTCAAACGCCGAATACTCTTTAAGCACAGGTCGAACGACATGCTCTTTTACGCGCTGTGCTACATCTGCCTGAGTCAGGTTGCCGTCATGCTGTGCCGAGAAGACGATGGTATCGATCTCCACAGGCTTGCCATCGGCATAGACCACTGTGACCTGTGACTTGGCATCCGGCCGAAAACCGAGCTCGGGATGCGCTTTACGCACTTCTGAATACTTACCCGTCAACTTGTGGGCAATGGCAATCGGCAGCGGCATTAATTCGGCGGTTTCATTTACTGCGAAGCCAAACATCATGCCCTGGTCGCCAGCGCCGCCGGTGTCCACGCCCATCGCGATGTGAACAGATTGCTTCTGAATTCCAAGCAGAACGCCGGTGGTATTACCATCAAATCCTATATCGGTGGAGGTATAGCCAACTTCATTGATCGTGTTTCGCACAATATCGGCGATTTCGACATAGGCTTTAGTAGTCAACTCTCCGGCGACAACGCACAATCCACGGGTTAATAGAGTCTCAAGCGCCACTCGGGATTTGTTATCGTGTACAAGAAGTTCGTCGAGTATAGCGTCGCTGATCTGATCGGCCAGCTTATCGGGATGTCCCTCCGATACGCTCTCGGAGGTAAACAAGTTTGGTTCTGCCATGGTAGTCTCTCTGTGTCCTTTCTGATCGCCAAAACGGTCGGCACAAAAAAGCCTCTTCCGCAAGGAAAGAGGGATACATCGTGCCGATTTCCGACGATTATCTCTTATCTTGCAGTTCTATGACTGCCCGGATTTAGCACCTTTTCCAGAATAAACTGGAATGGTTGTTGTGGAATCACAGGGCCGGTCCCTCCTCCACTCTTGATAAGCACCGTATTCAATTGTTGTAATTGTACCTCAAACTCTAAAGGAGCGCAATTCAAATTGGCTCCAATTGGCTTACGAAGCTGGCGTTAATGTCTCGAAAGATGCGAGCGTACCGGGGACTAATCCAGTGGCGACAGATACCATGTTTCGACCGTTCTGCTTGGATTGATACAGCGCCGTATCGGCGGCAGCAACGAGATCAAATTCTGATGTCATGGAGTTGTCTTTTGTGGCGACACCAAAGCTAGCCGTGATAGTTCGTTTGGACCACGAGGCGGTCTGGATTAATTCGCGGAACCGTTCTGCAATCACCAATGCAGTTTCCGAGTCGGTGCCCACAAGGATTACGGCAAACTCTTCTCCGCCGTATCGCGCCACACAGTCGCCGATTCGGGCGTTCTCAGAAAGAATCGTTCCGACTTGCCCGAGCACGGAATCTCCGGCCGGGTGTCCGAACTTATCATTGAATGCCTTAAAGTAGTCTACATCCAATAGCAGTAACGAAAGCGGCGTGTGGTGGCTCTGCGAGAAGGCATGCTCCTCGCGCAGCTTCTCTTCAAATGCCCGGCGATTACGTACACCGGTTAGGCTGTCCGTGTTAGAAAGCGTTGCGAGCTGAGAGTTTACCGCGGCAAGCCGATCTGCCTGGGATTCCAATGCGACATTGGCAACATGGAGCTTATCCATTTGCTCTTCAAGCTGTTGGGCTGCCTCCACTCGACTGGTGACATCTTCTACTACATAAGAGAATCTGGTGTTACCAGAGGAACTAATTCCGATGAAACTCACTGTTGCAGAGAGCCAGGATCGACCCAAAGGCGTCTCCCGCGAGAATTCAAATCGAACAGGTTTGCCCGTTCGTTCGCTCGCCTGATAGTGCAAGAGCCAGGTTCTAATCTGGTCGTCTGCAATATCCATATCACTCTCAAGATAGGTGCCCGGAGTATCCACATAACCAAAGAAGTCACGGGCTGTGGCATTGTCGGAGATATGCAGAATGTCGTCGCCCACAGTCTCCACAATTCCCATCATAAGGGGAGAACTTGAGAAGAACGTCCGAAGCGTCGCTTCGGACCGACGCAGAGCATCTTCTGCCGCTTTGCGCTCGGTAATATCCGTATTGACCTCAAGCAGCCCTATCGGGGCACCCTGGGTGTCTCGTTGCAAAACCTGTCGACTTGTAATGACAATTTTGCGCCCATCGCGCCGCGTGTGGATGACATCACCCTCCCACCTGCCGCTCACGAGAACTTTTCGAAGCACGTCCTCAATCGAAATGGGGCAGACCGTCTTCAAGAGATCATGTGATATTCGACCGCTCGCCTGCGCCTCGGACCATCCATAAGTTTCTGTAGCTCCACGATTCCAGTATAGTATTCGGGAATCCATATCTCGAAGAATGATGGCATCATAGGTCATATTCAAGAGGTCAGATTGATCTCGAATGGAGCGAATAAGATCTTGAATTCGGGTCAATTCTTTTGGGCGTTCTACAGGCCCTGCGCCGTTTATTTCAGTGCCGTTAGCCCGTGCCATTGCGGCCGTATAAGCTCCGGCGATGAGCTGCATAGAATAGATGTCGGCCTGCCCGAACCCATGTTTCCTGGATGACCAGACCTTCAACACGCCGATGGGGGTCTCGCCCTCAAACAGAGGCGTTACAATCATTGAGTCGATACCGTGCTGACGGCAAGACTCAGCATTCACAAATGGATCGGTGTCAACGTCTTCACAGTGCATGGTGCGCCGGCTCAGGAAGCATTTACCAGAAAAGGATGTTCGGGTGCGATAACGAAAACCAATCAATGGAGTGGCCTTGCCGGCGACAGCCTTGAAGACCATGTCGCCGCTCTCGGCAATCTCTACAACTGCCGCTTCCGCCGACGTAACAACAAGCGCTTGATCTGCCAATTCTTGCCGAGAGTTAATCTGTAAACCTTCGGCACTTTCTGGTTGCGTTCCGGTAAGTCGATTGAGGTATTCCGAGACAGAACGCAACTGTGAGAGGGATCTTTTTCGAATGTCATCCACAGCTTCGCTGTTGCGAACTGCTTTGCGAAGTTCCAGGTGGTTCACGACAAGTCGAGCCAGAACTTCCAGCATCGCGCGTTGCTCAACACTCAATTGACCCGGCTTTTTGTCCACCACACAAATAGTGCCAAAGGGGATACCCGCATCGTTCTTGAGGATTGCACCGGCATAAAATCGCACTCCAAGTTCGACCATGAGCAATCTGTTATCGACAAATCGGGGGTCAAGCAGCGCATCGGGAACCACCATGGTCGCACCGCCAGTGATGACATGCTCACAGAAAGAGAGCTCTCGTGTGACTTCTTTCGCGGCTATACCATGAACGGATTTAAACCAGTAACGTTTATCATCAGTAAAACTAATCATGGATATGGGGACGCCGCAAATATGGGCGGCGAGTGCAGTCAACTCGTCAAACGCCGGTTCGGGGGGCGTGTCGAGAATGTCATACTCTTGGAGTATCCGGCGCCGTTCGTTCTCAAAATCCGGCGCTATCTCGTCTACGTGAATGGGGTCTTGATCTTCCATTGAACTCTCATACTACAATTAGACAGCGTTCATCCGAGGCTTCTCATCCCGTCAAGAAGTTTCCCATCTCCTATTTTACTACAGACCGAAACGGGTTTGTTATCCTTCGAAAGACGGATGTTTTGGCCGCTTGTACGATTGTAAGGGTACTTTTAGCCCTATTTCTGGTACTTCTAAGCGTGTCGGGAGTTTCTGTCGCAGCCCAGACGCATTTCGCGCCAGTCAAACAATCGGTTGTAAAAAATCTGAAAACGGTTGAGAGTTCTGATTTCGACTTGAATCTCCCGATAATTACTCAGCGAAGCCGTGACTATAATTCGTTCAACCGATCTTTTTACCTCATCGCAACCTTCTGGAATTTTCTGGGACTCTTCATAATTCTTAAATCAAAACTTGCTCCAAAAGTTGCCCGATTGCTTGATAGACGGACAACGCGGCCATTTGTTCCCGTAGCTGCCTCAATGTTCTTTTTTCTTTTATTTATGTCTGTTTGGCAAACTCCGGTCGGCCTGATCTCGTTCTGGCATGAACGCGCGTACGGATTTGCGACTCAGAGAATTGGCACGTGGATTAGTGACCGATCAATTGGATTTGCATTCTCTCTGCTTGCAGTTCCGGGAGCCATGCTCATCTACTGGCTGGCGCGCCGCAGCCCAAAACGCTGGTGGCTATGGATATGGGGAGTCTCGGTTCCATGGCAGATTGGCTTTGTGTTAATCTGGCCGATAGTTGTAGCGCCGAGCTACAATGAGTTCAAGCCAATTGAGAATAAACAATTAGGTGAGAGGCTGCGAAACCTGGCTACGAAGGCAGGAATTCCGGATGCTGAGGTGCTGCAGGTCGACATATCAAGGCGCACCACGAGGCTAAATGCCTACTTCACCGGAATTGGTCCCACCAAACGAATTGTAATCTGGGACACAACAATTGCCACCCTCACGCCAGATGAGATTGAAGCCATCATGGGTCACGAAATTGGCCATTACGTATTGCTCCACACTTATTGGAACCTCGTATTCTCAATTATCGGTGGATTTGTAATTCTGTTCGGTTTGTCTCTGCTATTGCCGAAAGTGTTTGCCAGGTGGGGACCACGATTTGGGATCAAGGAGTTGACAGATCCTGCGGGAATTCCATTGGCAATGGCCGCCCTCTCCATTATTTTGCTGTTGCAGACGCCTATCGAGGCTGCAATATCAAGGCATCAGGAGCATGCCGCCGACCAGTATGGAATTGACCTCGTCGGAAATCGTGAGGCAATGGCGCATGCATTCATTCAATTCGTTAAGCATGACTTCAGTGACCCTGATCCGCCTGGGTGGCTGGTCTGGTGGTCATATTCACATCCCACGTTGAAGGACAGGATCAAGTTTGTATTGCGACGGAACGGAGATTGACCGGGTTCCATTTTAGACCGACTTACGTTATACTCTGTTC
>JBDUAM010000084.1:0-18860 GCA_040004655.1 Chthonomonadales bacterium
CGATCTGCGTGATCCAAATCTGGAAATTCTGCTCGAAAGCCAGCGTTTTGCCGTCCCGCGAAATGGTTGGGTTCTTGATGTCATCGCCTGTAAATTGAGTGATCTGGTCTGGCTTACTCGTACGCATTCGGAAAACGTTTGTGGCGTTACCCATGTGGGCCAGATAGTAGGTTGCATATCCACCGGATGCCATCGAGGCCGCCATAGGGAAGCTCTCGTATCCGTTCGTGCTGGTCAATCGAGTTGTCGTGCCGCCAGTTACGGGGATGGAATAGATGTCTGTATTGGCGCTGCCCTCATACTTGGGTCGCCACCACTCCTGCCGACCGCGGACGTAGAGCACACTCTTTGCATCTGGCGTAAAGACGCCGTATCGGGAGCTCGTCTTGTCATGCGTCAATCGGCGCTCGCGACCATTTTTTAGCGAAAGAACATAGAGGTCCTGGTATCGGGCATCTCGAGCGGACTGAAAGAGCAGGGAAGTGCCGTCAGGTGACCAGTCGAGCACAATATCATCGGCGGAATGGAAGGTCACCTGTCGAGGTGAGCCGCCTTTGGATGGTATCAGAAAGATGTCGAAATTACCTTCGCGGTTGGAAGAGTAGGCAATCCAGTTGGCGTCCGGGCTCCATCGAGGATAAGCGTCATACGCCGGATGGACGGTCAATCGCGTTGCTGCTCCGCCAAATGCTGGCGAAACCCAGAGGTCGCCAAGATATTCAAAGCAGAGCATTTTGCCATCTGGGCTGAGCGCCGGATAGTGGGCTCCGCGAATGGGCAGCGGGGAGGGCGGATCGAGCTGTGCTCGGCTGGCAAGGGGCAAAGCCGTCAAGCAGATAAGTATCACGAGTAAACGGGAACGTAATTTCATGAAGAATCCTTTGGGGCTCAAAAAACCGTCGCGCCCCAGTTATCTTGGCGGGCTATTGAACTATTTGCGAGGAACTTCTTTCAGCAATGCCTGTACGGCAACCTGAAGTTGGCGATCATTATGATTCGCCATATCTTCGTCCGTTAGTTCCACGAGGATGTCGGGTTTTACGCCATTGTTCTCCATATCTTTGCCGTCGAGCTTGAACCAGCCGAACATGGGGATTCGGTATCCGGTGCCGTCCTGCAGGGTCTGATTGAAAGTTCCAATGACATAACCCGGTGTCGGATTTCCGACGATTTTGCCAAGCTTTAGCGCTCGGAAACCGTTCGGGAAGATCTCTGCATCCGATGCGGAGTTCTGGTTCATTAGCAGAATGATAGGCTTGTTCCAGACTCGAACAGGCTGCGTGATCTTTGCTGCATCGCGCGGCTGTTCGTAGCCGTAAATAGGTCGGCTGATTTGGGCAAGGATAGTATCGTGCGTGTTGCCACCGCCATTGTTTCGAATGTCGAGCACAAGAGCATCCTTGTCACGGGCTTTGCCCCAGAGTTCTCGCTCCAATTGGCGAAGAGAGGGCTGGTCCATGCCTTTGATATGCAGGTAAGCAAAACGGCCATTGCTCAGTTTGTCGACTTCGTCGCGGGCGACCTTCACTTTACGGTCGTACTCCAGGTTGCGCCATTCGACCATGGTAATCGGCTTGACCTTGACTATTCGGGCGCCGTCTTTGGTGGCCCTAGAATTGACAAGGAGTTCTACCGATTTACCAGCTTTATCGAATAGCAGCTTGTACATCGACTCATTCCATGTGACGTCTTCGCCATCAATCTGCAATATGAACTCACCGGGCTTAACCTTTGGTCCGAGGTCGTCGTTCGGCCCCTTTGGCATGTAACCAGTGACTTTCAGCCCAGGTCCGGCATAGTTTTCGTCGTAGGAGAGGCCGAGTTCGGCGGTTACCTGAGTCGGCACGCCGCCGGCCGGACTAATTTCGGTATGGGAGGCGTTGAGCTCTCCAACAAGTGGGGACAGGAAGTAGAACGCAAACTCCTCCTTCGTCCCGATCCCTTCAAGGTAATTCGCGTATTTTGACCTTGTGGCACGCCAATCGACGCCGTGCATGTTGGGATCGTAAAATCCCGTGTTGAGACGTCGCCAGAATTCATTGAAAGCCTGCCTGAGTTCAAGTTTTCGATCGAACTCCATAACCGCGCTAAACACTATCGGCTGCGCTTGCCAGATGGGTCCTGTTCTGCGAACAACTCTGACGGTTCCACCTGTTCCAAGCGCATAGAATAAATTTGGATCCGTACCAAATCTCGGCAGCCCAGTGCCATCACCGCCAAGCGTCATTCGTTGTGCAGGGCCACCTCCGACCGGCACTGAGAAATACTCCGGTGCACCGCCGGCTGCAGAAGGGTAGATGACGGATTTGCCATCTGGACTCAATTCAAACCCGCCGACTCCTGTAGTGGTGATCGCTTTGGAGCGATTTTCAATGTCGGTGAAGTCGATCTTCACTTCCAACGGTTTCTTTTCATCCGGTGTAGATGTAGCGGCAGGTTCGGGCTCTGACTTGGCTGGAACGAGCAGCAGGCTGAAGATATTTGGAATACGATCCCGATCAGAAATAAACACAAGGAACTTACCGTCCGAAGTCCATTCCGGTCGGATATTGTCGCCAGGAGTATAAGTGACGTTTATTGACTTTCCGTCGGCGACCGTGGCAACCCACACGTCCGCCGATGTGATGCTGTCCCGTCGAGAGAAGGCGATGTACTTGCCATCTGGCGACCAGCTGTAGCTGTTGATTCCGATGCCGAACTCGAGGTTATTGCCGTTCGATTCAACGATCTTGCGGGCCAGTCCGGTTCCGTCAATAGAGGTGACATAGATGCCACCCTGGGTGCCACTTCTCAAAAATGCAACTAACTTGCCGTCTGGCGAGAGGTGCGGATTAATATCGTCGCTCGGTCCATTTGAGAGTTGCTTCTCTTCTTTTGTCGCGACGTCGATGGTAAAGATGTTAAAGTTTCCATTACGGTCAGATACAAAGAGCAGCGACTTGCCGTCTTTCGACCATGCGATGTCGTAATCGTGGGCCGGGTTTTTGGTTAGGCGTTTGGCATTTCCACCGGTTGTTGGAATGGTCCAAAGTTCTCCACGAATGACCAGAGCCAGAGTTTTGCCGTCGGGTGAAATCTCAACTTCCGTGGCGCTGTTGGTAAGATTGAGTCGAGTGAAGTTGTTTATCTTATCGTCAGAGATCGCAATGATATTGACAATTGTAGACGGCCCACCAGACGGCTTGACCGTGTAGAGGTTTCCATCGTGTAGGTAGGTAATGAGCGAACCATCGTGCGCCATAGACGGCCAACGAACGGCATCGGTTTTTTGATTGGTAACGAGGGAGGGCTTTCCTCCGGTTGCAGGCGACTTGAGAATATTTGGTGTGCCGGGGGTCAGTTTATCAGATGAGTAGTAGATCGATTTGCCGTCTGGTGCATACATCGGCCATAGGTCTGTGCCGTCATAATCGGTTACTCTGGAAATCTTGCCTGTAGTCAAGTTTTTTGTAAAGATGTCCATATTGGCCGAGCCGTGGTATCTCGGTCTCCACCATGTTCCGATAGCGCCACATCGATTGTAAGCGACTGTGGTTCCATCTGGTGAATAGCTCGCGTAACGCACTTGATTATCGTCGCCCGTGACGGTCTTCACGACACCAGTCTTTACATCAATTGCATAGAGGTTCCATGTATCCACGCCACGCATCGAATAGAACAAAACCTTGGAACCATCCGGCGACCAGTCTTGCGGATATTCATTTATCGTATTGAAAGTAAGCTGTCGCGCTGAACCGCCGACCGCTGGAATCACGTAAATGTCGTATTTCCCCTCACGATTAGATGCAAATGTAATCCACTTGCCATTCGGCGAATAGTGAGGATTGACGTCGTGTGCCTCGTGGACAGTCAGTCGACTTGCGGTTCCTCCGGTGGAGGGTACAGTCCAGAGGTCCCCCTGATAGGAGAAGCATATTGTCTTCCCGTCCGGCGAGAGCGCAGGCGTGTTCATTCCGCGAATCGGCTTTGCGATCGGTATGGTCAGCAGGTCGCCCTGTGCGAACGCCGACTGAACGGTGGAAAATGCTAGGATTACACTGAAAACACTAATGAAGAGAGCTGAGGCAAACAACTTTGAAAATCTCATGTAGATACCTTTGAATGATTTGTCGGGGAGACCATAACAGGTTCACGACGAATTAGAATTTACAGATTATGGCAGGATGATGCGGAAAGTTGTCATTTGACCATGCACTCATCCTTTTAATAGACGAAATTACGGGGTGGAACGTAACCCTTTATTTGCACGAAGAGCCAATCCTGTTGTCATGGAGAGGAAGACCACCGCAAGATTCTGCATTCCAAACTCGCGCAGGTCGGTCCCGATGACTTCCATTCCCAAAACGGCCACAGCACCCAAAGCAATCGCAAGCGAAAGAGTCTTTGTGCCCCGAGGAAGTGTTGATGACTGGATGAGATAAAACCCGTAAGCTGCACCGAATACCGCCAGAGCAACCATCCCAAATAGTACTAATCCGCCAGAAGTCAGAATCCAGAAGTAGAAACTGTGCGGATCGAGATAACCGTCGAATCCATACTGGTTCTGTACGGAATATGCTGGCCATGCGTACTTAAATGCATTCCTGCCTCCGCCAAAAAGCGGGTTCCGCTTGATAAGATCAACACAGAGCTTCCACATCTGGAATCGACTTCTCATCGAGCCATCTCCGCGAATGAGGCTCCGTTTCATGGTGAGCATAAGGCCAATTGCCGCGATGAGAAACGCCATCACAGCAGTCGACACCCATCGCAACATACCAGGCTTCCTTGCGACATAGACGAGTACGATTCCAATAAAAGCGAGTATGGGAATTCGAGAGCCGCCGAAGAATACACCGACCATCATCACGAAGAGAATGAACGACCAGAAAGCCTTCTGCTTCCATCCTCTTCCGTAGGAGATAAGTGGAAGGGTACATGCTGCAACAACGTCCAGCCATGCGGAGATGGTGCTCGCCCAGGGCAAGGTGCCAAGACCCATTCGAATTTGCGTGTGTAGGGTATTCCCCTGATGAAACCATCGGACGGGCGAGAGCAGAACACCGGTATCCGGCGTGCGATACCACATTTCAATGATGCCCTCGATCGTGATCATCGCGGCGCCGATCGCGAGGAATCTGAAGAGCGGACGGAAGTCATCTTCTTTCAAGGCAACGGTTAGCATACCGAGCCCCAGCATTCCGAATCCAACGAAGCTTGCGATGGCCATCGGGGTGTGTTCAACAGTCTCTTGAAGGGTTGCCACAACGAAATAGCCTCCAGGTAGGCTCAGAGCTGCGAAGATGGGCCATCGCTTACGGACGGTTTTGATGACTGCTGAATCACGAGAAAGCGAATAAAAAGCCCACAATCCGAGTGCGATGCTCAGGAAGAATGCAAACTCTTGAAGGGCAGTCACCTCGTGAATGGATGCACAGAGAATAAGGGCTATGATTAATTGAGGCACAATCAGTTGCCAATTGAAAATATGGGTGCGAGTTGCCGTGGGAGAGTCCGAAGTCATGAAGTAAGTATGACATTCCATCAGACCTTACACGTATCATACAAAAGATTGATTACAGGCTGGTTATGGTAACATTCTCTGTGACGTTTTGAGGCACGATTGCAAAGTTGTGATCTGCAGGAGCAAGAAATGAACGGTATTAAGCGCGGATTTACTCTTATCGAGTTGCTCATCGTAATCGCGATCATAGCCATACTCGCCGCGATTCTCTTTCCGGTGTTCGCGCAGGCGAGAGAGAAAGCTCGACAGTCGAGTTGCGCCAGTAATGCACGCCAGCTTGGCCTTGGTGTGCTGATGTACATACAAGATCACGATGAAGTTCTTACACCTGTCGCTATTGCATCAGCAAATGGAAATGGTGTACTCTGGCCAGTACTTATTAACCCGTACGTAAAGAACAATCAGATCAGAATTTGCCCAAGTGATTCAAACGCAAAGGTCAATTCTTACGGCTTGAACGAGATCACGTTCCCTGACCTGACCGACCCTATTGGGTTGCAGACGGGTCTGACAAATCTGGCAGCATTCCAGACTCCTGCGGAAACGGTGATGCTTGCGGAGCTCGGACTCGAGAACAACTTCAAGACCGATCGACCAGATGCATACAAATCTACTGCACCAAGCCACGCATTGAATGATGATGCAGACGCACGACCATCGGCGAGGCACTTTTCCCAATGTAACATAACGTTTATGGATGGCCATCAGAAACCCATGCGCCTTGAAAAGTTTTACTTGACTCAGATTCCCGCTGATAAATGGTATCTGCCTTGATTGTCTGTTTTATTAAATGACCCTTCCTCACGCTATCCTTCTGTTCTTTGCCGGCATGATTGCCGGAGCGCTTAATTCCGTTGCAGGTGGTGGGAGCTTTGTCTCGTTTCCGTGCTTGCTTTTCACGGGTGTTGCTACCATTCCCGCGAATGCTACCAACACAGTTGCCGTCTGGCCGGGATCGGTCGCCAGCGCTGCATCATATCGAAAAGAGCTTGAAGCTAACCGCAGTACTCTCTTGATCCTCGGACTCGCGAGCCTCCTGGGTGGAGCAATTGGCGCGACGTTGCTTCTCAAAACTCGACCAAAGACCTTTGAAGGAATGCTCCCCTGGCTGCTCCTCTTTGCAACGGGTATGTTTGCATTCGGTGGGAAAGTATCTCAAAAGCTTCGGTCGAAGTTCAAAGATGGAAAGCACTCTGGTAAGACTCAGCTGATTGGAGTAGCTATTCTTCAGTTCGTGATCGCGATTTATGGGGGATTCTTTGGTGGGGGCATCGGAATACTCATGCTCGCCACGTTGGCGCTTATGGGAATGACCGAAATTCATACGATGAATGCGCTCAAAACGGTTCTGGGGTCCATCATCAACGGGGTGGCGGTGTTGGTATTCGTAATCAACGGAATGGTGATCTGGCCACAGGCGATAGTGATGGTCGTGGGATCGATTATTGGCGGGTACTACGGTGCCGAAGGCGCCAGAAAGGTTTCTCCTGGCGCCATTCGTAGCTTTGTTATTACCATTGGTCTGAGTATGTCAGCCTGGTTTTTCTACCGATACCGCTAAGGCTTCTTCTCGCGGTAGATCACTTCGGCGATTAGATTTCCCACAATTCCCAGTGACTTTGCACTGCAGTTGGCAGGTGTATCATCCAGCGTGTGCCAGTACTTATAGTTGAAGTCGATGAGGTCAATAGTCGGTATTCCAGACTGGTTTAGCGGGATGTGATCGTCGGTGACGTTGGTCTCAACCCGATCAACGATATTCTTGCCATATCCAAGTTCCCGAGCAATATTGAAAACTTTGTTATTGGTTCCCGGCGCATAGTTCTCAGATGAGGTCTCGCGGTAGATGTCGAGGTCCTTGTCGCCCACCATGTCCAGGAGAATGCCGAATTCCGGATGGTATCCCTCGTGGTTCTTGGCGAAGTACTTCGCGCCCAAAAGGACGCCTTCATCTTTAGCGAAATCGCCGTGGTCTTCTCCATCGACAAACAGGAGAATCACGCCAACTTCAGGCTTCTTTTCTTTCAGGTTTCGAGCAAGCTCGAGCAGGACCGCTGTCCCGGATGCTCCGTCGCTTGCGCCGATGATCGGTTTCTTCTGGTTGACGGCATCGAGTTCTTGCTCGGCCCGCGGGCGAGTATCCCAGTGGGTCAGGATGAGAATCTGTTTGGGCGACTCCGGATTGAACACGCTAATCACGTTTGTCAGGGGCAGGCCCTTATAGGTGAAGTTCTGCTCTACGGTTTTGTCGGCATATTTCTTCATCTCGGTCACGATGTACGAGAGGGTTTTGCGGTGTGCTTCTGACCCAACGGGTCGAGGGCCAAAATCGCACTGCTTTATTAAGTGTGCCCAGGCTTTGTTCTCATCGAAGAATGGTCGATCAGTCTTTGCGGCAATCGGCGTGACAGGCGGCGTAACGACTGGCTTAACAATTGGAGTGACCGGCGGCGTTGTGTTAGTGCCAGAACCCGCGCTGGCTCCGTTACATCCATATAATGAAAGCGCTCCAACGGCGGCCGAAAGCAGAACAACCTGATGCAATTTCATGATGGCCAGAACCCTATTTTTTGAAAACAATTCTGTCTTCAACCTTTCCCGGCAGCGATTTCTTACCTTCAATGTAACTCTTGACCGCATCCACAATGGACTTACCCGTTTCGGTAGCGGTGTCCTTCTTCTTGTCCCAGATTCGGTAATAACCGAGGGCGCCATTTGCAAGCGGCGCGGGCATGGCGACCTTATACTTCTTAGTCGCTGAGACTTCCGATCCGCCGATTTGCAGGGACGTAACTCGCTTGTCTTTGTCGGCATTAGGATCAACGGTCACGGTTATGCCGGATACCTGCAAGAACTCGGGGCTCTTCTGCGGATAGAGCCGAACACTGTTCTCAAAGGCTTTGCGCAACTGATCGCCCGTGAGGACCACCACGACGACATTATCCTCGCGATATTGTACGGCTTTCAGTATCTCCTCAACGTCCGTCGAGCCTTTCAGGATTGTCGCGTTGGCGAATGCGCTCGCATGCATGATCGCCGCGTCGCTGCCATCTACCGCCCGAATGGCGTCCAGAATAACATTGGCCAGATTGCTCTCTTCGGTTCGTGCCAATTTGGTTGAGAGTTCATTTTCAACCTGAAGCTTCTTGGCCTGCACCGGTTTATCCGTCGCAGCTCGACCGACGCTGACGCATGTCAATGCAATCATGCCGGCTAATAGACTTCGGGTTAATATTTTTGTGCTCATTTTATTCGCTGCTCTTCTGGCTCTGCCAGTGAAGGTAGGCCTGTATGAACAGGTCGATTCCGCCGTCCATCACCTTGATGATGTCCCCGGTCTCTGCGCCTGTTCGGTGATCTTTCGCCATTGTGTACGGCTGGAACACATATGATCTGATCTGACTACCCCATTCAATCGACTGCTGTTCGCCTCGAATTTCGGCCATCCGCTTGTTGCTCTCGCGACGTTCGACTTCCATCAATCGCGACTGCAGTACCTTCATTGCAACGGCGCGGTTCTTGTGTTGTGACCGCTCATTCTGACAGGAGACCACGATTCCCGTTGGCAGGTGTGTCAAGCGTACTGCCGAATCGGTCTTATTGACGTGCTGGCCACCGGCTCCACTGGAACGGAACGTATCGACCCGAAGGTCATCCGGATTGATGGCGACTTCTTCCGCTTCTTCGATCTCTGGCACAACGTCGACAGATGCAAACGAAGTGTGTCGCCGCTTATTGGCATCAAATGGCGATATTCGCACCAGTCGATGCACACCACGTTCCGCCTGTAGATAACCATATGCCCGTGGGCCAGATACGATCATCGTCACACTTTTGACGCCAGCCACGTCGCCCGGTGTCTCATCCGCGATTTCTACGGAAAAGCCGTTATCGGCTGCCCATCGCATGTACATTCGAACGAGCATCTGGGCCCAGTCACAGCTCTCGGTTCCGCCTGCTCCCGCGTTTACTTCCAGGATTGCGTTGGAACTATCGTGTGGACCAGACAGCAGCGTCTCTAACTCAAACCGTTCGAGATCGACCGAGATCGCGTCGTACTCGGTCTGTAACTGCGACTCCATCTCTGCGTCGACCTCTGCATCTGAGGCGATCAGATCGGCCATCTCAATGAGGTCTGAGCATTTCTGTTGCAAATCGAGCACAGGCATTACGGATTCTCGTACTTGTGCCAGTTCTTGCAAAGTCGCCTGTCCGGCTGCGGTATCTTCCCACAGGTCGGGATCGGCTGCTTTACGTTCTAAAGAATCTAGTTCGTCCTTGCGTTGGGCAAGGTCAAAGACGTTCTCCGAGTTCGTTCATTCGAGCCAGCAATTCTCGGGCTCCCCGTCGTATTTCATCTACTGCCATTTGTTCGTCCTATCTTATTAGACGTCGCCAAAGCGAAAAAAGGATCACCAATCTCGTTGCGCGATGTTATTCGCGAAAATGTGATTTCCGATCAAAATGACGTCATTCTGGGTTATTTTTGTATACTATTATTATACTCGGTCGCCGGATTGGCGTCAATGAAGAGAGATGCGATTGAATTTGCCCGATTCTGCTTCCCCGTCCATACCCGATTCACTGTCTGAGAATGAAATTATGAAACCGGTTAGACTCGATTTTATCGACGGCATACGGGCCGCCGCGGCTCTATTTGTAGTACTTGGCCACGCCTATTTCCAACCTCAAAACGGATTCTACGACAATCGAATCATGACTCACCTCGGGTTGACCTATGGTCGATTGGCCGTGGTGGTGTTTATCGTTGTTTCCGGGTTCTGCCTGGGGCTTCCCACGGCACGCCGGGGAGATATGATTGGGTCGCTCAAGGAATTTGCAAAGCGCAGGATGCGCAGAATTCTTCCACCGTTTTATGCCTGTTTGGCGCTCTCCATTCTCTTCATTGTTCTCTTTGCAAATGCAAAAACCGGAACCGTATGGGATAACTCACTTCCGCTAACCAAGACCAGAATTCTCACTCATGCAGCTTTGCTTCACGACCTTCCGCTCTCGTGGCAGGTAAACATTGCGAGCCTGTTTGGCATTCATGACTTCCCGGCTGGAGAGCTGCATGGTGACATCAACTATCCACTCTGGAGTATTGCTGTCGAGTTCCAGTTGTATCTACTTTTTCCATTGATTGTCTTGTCATTCCGCAAGTGGGGTGGGGCAGCCATATCAGCCATCGCCGTGGCCCTCGGGCTGGTTTTCCATGAGGCGACTATGCATTTCTTTGCCAGCATGACTCCCTGGTTTCTGGGTGCGTTCGTGATGGGGGCCGCAGCCGCGGGGCGGGCCGTGAATGGCGACACCGCAGATAAGCAAATGATGCCTTTGGAGGTAATTCGGAAGATCAGTCTAAACATGTTCTTGCTGTTGGCTCTGGCGCTCATCGGATACGGGAAAGGGTTTCACGACAGGTATGAGCCGTACGTCGACACCTGGATGGCAGCGGCGACCGCATTGCTTCTCGTCACTCTTTACGCCGATGCGACTGCGCACGAACGGTATGTCACGCGCTTTTTCTCATCCAAATTATTGGTGAAAATAGGTATTTTTAGTTATAGCCTTTATCTTGTCCATGCGCCGATGCTGCACCTAATGGATCGAATATGGGTAGCAAGCCTGAACCCGAGTCCAATTGCAAGATTTCTGTTGCTCGTTGTGTCCATCCCGTTGATTGTGGGAGTGGCTTACTTGTTCCATCTGGTTTTTGAGAGGCCATTTCTCTCGATGCGAAAAGCGATCCAAAATAAGTCGATACATGGCAATACTTCACTGGAGACACAAAAATGATTCGAAGTACAGCACTCGTTCTAAACCTGGTCTGCGCGCTTGTAGTTTGTGGCACACATCACGCACGAGCACAGTCTCCTGCCGAAGTGGGAGCTGCTATCGCTGCCAATCCGACGGGAGCAGCCGCGACTGAACTCGCCGACAAATTGCGAACGTGGTTTGGCGCAGCAAACATTGCCAAGGGCGCACCACCAAAAGTGAACGCTATACAGGTTGCGTGGGGGATTGAAGTCGCAGGTGCGACGAGTGCGAAGGTAGTCTCCGATACCAGCAGATACACATTGCTCCTCAAGAAAATCGGCGACACAAATGTTTATGCAGCCACGGATACCCTACCAGAAGGCGCGGGAATGCGCTGGCATTACGATGTCGACGGCAAAGCGATGGGCGGCGGTCAGCTTGAAGTCTACACCGTCCCTGAGGATAGCAAATACCACGATGGCGTGCCGAAGGGCGTGGTTACGCAGATGCCGAAATGGGTCAGTAAGATATTCCCGAATTCTGAGCGCGACTGGTGGGTTTACGTACCTGCACAGTACGCCAAAGAGAAACCAGCGTGCGTGATGGTATTTCAGGATGGCGGAGGGCCGAAGGGTTACATGGGCGCGATGTTCGACAACCTGATCGCGCGAGGAGATATGCCGGTAACCATCGGCATCTTCATACAGCCGGGTAATAAGATCGGCGGTCCCACAGAGCGAGCTTTTGAATACGATACGCTCTCTGACCAGTATGTTCGGTACCTTTTGGAAGAAATTCTACCCGAGGTCGAGAAGACCTACAACCTTCGCCACGATGCTGCCAGTCGGGCTATTGCAGGCTCCAGCAGCGGCGGGATTTGCGCGTTCACGGCAGCATGGGAACGTCCAAACGAATTCAGCAAGGTTCTTAGCTGGGTCGGCAGCTTTACGGATATCGCTGCAGGGCCAGACTTTAAACAGGGCGGCCACAACTATCCTGCGCTCATTCGCAAAGCTCCAAAGCGGGACATTCGCGTCTTTCTTCAGGATGGCGAGAATGACCTCGACAACGAGCACGGCAACTGGCCGCTGGCAAATCAGGGGATGGCGACGTCGCTGGCCTGGAAGGGCTACGATTACAAGTTTGTATACGGTCACGGATTCCACAGCGATCGACATGGAAGGGCAATTTTACCGGAGTCGCTGAAGTGGTTGTGGCGAGATTATAAGGCCAATTAGTTCGCACGTTATGTGACCGAAAGGGACCAATCAACATGCCAGAGTATCTGCTCCTCCTTCGTGGAGGCGACTTCAGTGATGTACCAGCGGATGATTTGAAGGACGTCTATGCTAAATACATGGCCTATGCAAAAAAGCTGAGGGAAGAGAATCGGCTCATAGGCGGCAATGACATCAAAGATGAGGTGACTATCATCAAAGGCGCTGGAGATGATTCATTTGCCCATCGCGATGCAGAAATGCCAGCTCACGACAAAGTGGGCGGATATTTCCTTTTCTCGGCCGCCAATCTGGAAGCAGCGATTGACGTCGCAGATGAATGCCCACACAACCTGTACGGCGGATATATGGAACTCCGCGAGATCAACGGCTGACAATGTCTAACCTCCTGACGCCTGTTGATGGGGTGAGCATCACCAGATCAGCTACGCTAAAATCGGGTGTCTACTTTTTGCCGCAATGCCTTAAGATCGAAGCGGACAACATTACGATTGACGGTAACGGAGCGCTTCTGGTCGGATCAGATCGCACGGGGGCAGGGGTTCAGGTTCAAGGCCGGAAGGGAATAACGCTCCGAAACTTCCGGATCATAGAATTTCGACATGGCATTCGCGCGACTGACTGCACCGGTCTTCGTATTGAGAACTGTCAGATCACCTCGACTGCAGAAGTCCCAGCGAATACCATCTTCCTCGACATCTGGATGCCTGCTGAGAATGCTTATGGCGGGGCGATATTGCTGGATCGGTGCACTGACTCCACTATCGAGAATAACGACCTTCAGCATCAACAGAGCGGACTCCTCACTTACCACTGCACGAATCTCACGGTCCGAAACAACCTCTGCAACTACAACAGCGGTTATGGAATCCACCTATTCGCGACCAGCCATTGTCTGTTCGAGGAGAATTCCGCCGACTATTGCTCACGATTTGAACCGCGAGAAGGCGGCCTCCACTTCGGCCATATGGGCGCCGATGCCACTGGATTCCTCATTGTCAGTGGATCATGCCACAACACTTTTCGACGAAACACAGCTCGACTCAGTGGGGACGGTTTCTTTCTGGCAGGTCTTGGGCCAGACGGAACGAAGGCCGGCTGCAACGACAATCTCTTTGAAGAAAATGACGGATCGCTGAGTCCGAATATCGCGTTTGAGGCGACATTTAGTTGTCGAAATCGATTTGTGAACAATTACGCCGACCGGTGCAACTACGGATTCTGGCTCGGGTACTCGTGGGATACGGAAGTCATTGGCAACCGAATGCTGCACAATCGACAGGCTGGGATGGGCGTCGAGATGGCCCACGGGATCACCGCACGCGAAAACTCATTTCACGCCAATGGGCATGGTATTTTGATCTGGTCTAGGAAGATCGAATCTCTTGTCAAATCGTTCCCGGAGAGCTTCACGAGTCACGACTGGATGATCGAAGAGAACAAGTTTATCCGCAACGGCAAAGCAATTCGAATTGCCTCTGATCAGGATCATGGAATTCGAAACATTCCAGCGGAAGAGTGGGGTGGGGATGCTACGCGTCCTTATCGGCATACCATCCGTAAGAACGAGTTTCAGGATAATCGGATTGCGCTGGAGCTGGTTCGGGCGGATGAGACAATTATTGAAGAGAATTTGATGCACGGCAACGTCGAGGCTAATATTCGGCAGGACGATTGCCGGGGCACTGTAATAAGAAACAACCCCGGCAATGCCGGGGCTTATCTGTAAATTACGCTGCTTCCAATATGGTCTCGATCAACCGATCCGGAAGCACTATCCTTTTACTGTTTGCCACCTGTAGCAGGTGGACATTGTCCGCCCGTCGCCAGACCGGTTCTTCCCGCCCCCAGTAGACCACGTAGGCGCTTTTGCCGTCTGTAGTGGGCTGCCAGCCATTCTCCCCGGAACCCGTGAACACCACGATTCGAGTGTATGGTTTGATTGGGATATCTTCTTGAAAGATGAGCATGTTCTGCGCAGCGGAATCGGGGGAGTCCCGAAGATATGTATCCGTGCAGAGCGCCCAGCCTCTCATCGAAACGGTGGTCAGTCCGTGATTCTGTAGGACTATGTACTCGCCGCACGCCCTGGCGGAGAGGTGAACTTCTACAATCTTAAGCATTGCCGTTGCTCCGTGAAGGAATTAGTCACGTTGTGCGCAGAATTGCAGGGAGTCGATTCACTTCCGACTCCCGATCTACTCGGACCAAATGTCACGAACAGCCGAACACTGAACCGCAGTTCAGGCACTTGTAGCAAGCTCCATTTCGAACCATTAATGATCCGCAATCCGCACAGGCTGGGGCATCGGCGCTGTTCTGAAAGACCTCTTTCTCTCGCTGCGAGAATGCACTGTTCTGTTGTGCGGTGTTTGGCTCAGCAACTGGCGCAGCCTTCACTGGCATCTCTTGCGGCGAACCGCTTAGCGAGTTGTCTTCAATGTTTTCGGCCGCACTAGGGCTGAACTTCAACCCGAGCCATCGGAATATGTAGTCCGGAATTGACTTCGCAAACCGTATCTCTGGATTCGGGGTGACGCCAGACGGCTCGAAGCGCATATGTCCGAACTTGTTGACCAGGGTCTCCAGTGGTACGCCATACTGCAGCGCCAGGGAGGTCATCGTGGCGATGGTGTCCATAAGGCCGGAGATGGTGCTTCCTTCTTTGGACATCGTCAGGAAAATCTCTCCCGGCGAACCATCTTCGTACATGCCGACGGTGATGTATCCGTCGTGACCGGCGATACTGAACTTGTGCGTGATAGATCGTCGCTCATCCGGCAGCTTGCGTCGAACGGGTCGACCTTCCGTTGGAACTGGAATGCTAATGGTAACCGTGTCCGCTGCGGCGGCAGGTTTGGAATCGGCCCTCTTCGTGTTGAGCGGCTGGGTTCGCTTGGAACCGTCACGGTAGATGGCGATGGCCTTTAGCTCCAACTTCCAACCTTCTACGTAGACGCCCATGATGTCTTCGGCGGTGGCGTCACTCGGCATGTTGACCGTCTTGGAGATGGCTCCGCTGATAAACGGCTGAGTGGCGGCCATCATCAGAACGTGGCCCATGTAGTGGATGGATCGAACGCCGTTACCCGGCTTGAAGGCGCAGTCGAAAACCGTCAGGTGCTCGGATTTCAGACCCGGTGCGCCTTCGATAGTGTCCTGTTGATCAATGTAATCCAGAATGTCCGTCTTCGCCTGCTGGTTGTAGCCGAGGCGACTTAGCGCTTCCGGGACAGTGTTATTGACGATCTTCATCACACCGCCGCCGACGAGGCTCTTGTATTTCACGATGGCGATGTCTGGCTCGACGCCTGTGGTATCGCAGTCCATCATGAATCCGATGGTGCCGGTCGGGGCAAGAACGGTTGCCTGTGCGTTGCGGTATCCGTGCTTCGTACCCAGCGCGATGGTTTCATCCCAGACTTCGCGGGCCGCGGACATAAGGTCCTTCGGAACGTATCGCTCTTCAATCTTCTCGACTGATGCGCGGTGCAGTCGCATGACGTCGAGCATAGATTCGCGGTTCGGTTCGTATCCAGCAAATGGTCCGCCATGGTCTCGGGCAATGACGCTCGACTGATTATAAGCTTGGCCCGTCATCACAGCCGTGATGGCTGCGGCGATGGCTCGACCTTCGTCACTGTCATATGCGACACCACGGGACATCAGGAGTGCGCCGAGGTTGGCGTATCCGAGGCCAAGTGGTCGATAGTCGTGGCTGTTCTGTGCGATGGATTCGGTGGGATAGCTGGCGTTGTCGACCAGAATTTCCTGCGCCGTGAGTAGAATCTTGCAGGCATGCTTGAACGAATCGACGTCGAATTCCATCAGTCCACTGTCGCCCTCTTTGCGAAACTTCATGAGGTTAAGGGAGGCGAGGTTGCAGGCCGAATCGTTCAGGAACATATATTCGGAGCAGGGGTTTGAGGCGTGAATACGATCCGTGGTCTTGCAGGTGTGCCATCGGTTGATGGTGGTGTCGTATTGCATTCCAGGGTCGCCGCAAATCCAGGCTGCTTCGGCAATGGACTTCATGATTTCGTCGGCTTTGTACGTCCCGGCGATCTCACCATTCTTCACGGCGCGAGTGTGACACTCTTTGCCGCTGATGAACGCTTCCATGAAATCGTCGTTCACGCGCACCGAGTGGTTGGCATTCTGGTAGCTGACGCTGTCGTAAGCCCCGCCCGGTACGTTAAAGCTTCCGCTGTATCCGGCGTCGATGAGGGCCCAGGCCTTCTTCTCTTCATCCGACTTGCAGTTTACAAACTGCATGATGTCTGGATGATCCACATTCAAGATGACCATCTTGGCGGCTCGACGGGTCTTACCACCGGATTTGATCACACCGGCAAACGCATCAAAACCACGCATGAAGGAGACAGGTCCGGAGGCTGTGCCACCGCCCTGAAGCTTCTCTTTGGCCGAACGAAGGGTGGAGAGGTTGGTGCCCGTTCCCGATCCGAACTTGAAGAGGAGACCTTCCGTTCGAGCGAGACGCAGAATGCTGTCCATCGTGTCATCCACCGAGTTGATGAAGCAGGCGGAGCACTGGGGTCGCGGCTGATCGGCGAGGCCGACGTTGAACCAGACAGGCGAGTTGAAAGCAGCCTTCTGGTGCAGAAGAATATAGGTTAGTTCGTCTCGAAAGGATTCGCAATCTTCGTCCGTGTGGAAATACTTCTGGTGTTTTGCCCAATCCGCAATTGTATAGGAGACGCGCTGAATGAGCTGGCGCACAGATCGCTCACGATCCGGCGAGCCGAGGTGACCACGGAAATATTTGCTGGCGACCACGTTGGTGGCCAGCTGCGTCCATGTGCTCGGGACGTCGATATCGTTCTGTTCAAAGACGATGTCGCCCTTTTCCCCGGTGATGATCGCGCTTCGCTTCTCCCACGTAACGGTCGCCCAGACGTCTTCGCCGGGCTCCGTATACCGTCGCTCCACCTTGATTCCTGGCGATTTTGGTTTCGCCATGGTCAGGTTGGGCACATATCCCGTATTAAGCGGCGATACTGCCGGCGGAGTGAAATCTGCGATATTGGTGGAAGCAGTCTTAACGGCCTCAACGGTTGTGGTCTGGGGATTTGACATCAGCTCTCTACTCCTATACGTGGAACAATTACCACGCCTTGATCGATGCCCAACAATGCGGGCGAAATATGACTAAATGTAAATGGAGCTTCGATTGGTTCGATTTCGGTCGCTTCTTCTGGTTGGTTGTGAATCTCATACTCTACCGTCTGCATCCAGTCGGAAAAAGAGCATTCCAGAATGAGCGCCGCGCGGCGTCGATTAGCCAATCGAGTTCTCCGAGAAAATGGATAAGGGCGGCCTTAAGGTCTCCGGTTCATCCCCTCCACCGGGGCAATTATCAGTTGGTGGAAAGGACCTGCAGAGAGTTTTTACGGTACGCGTGCCCCGGCTTCTGGGCGCAAAAAGATCAGGCTTTCTTCTTGCGAAGCAAGTTCACGATTTCTCTAAACTGTGCGGCATCTTCAAACTGTCTGTAGACCGACGCAAAACGAACGTAGGCCACCTGGTCTAGCGAGCGAAGGGCTTCCATTACCATCTCCCCGATCTCATCGGAGGGAATCTCACGCTCCAAACGATTGTAAAGCTTGCGCTCTATATCTTCAGCGGTTTGCGCAAGCGTTTCACTGCTCACCGGTCTGCCTTTGCAGGCCAGCGTGATGCCGTGTAAAATCTTGCTTCTATTGAAAGACTCACGTCTCTGGTCACTCTTCACGACGAAGAGCGCCATCTCTTCGATCTGTTCAAAAGTGGTGAATCGACGTCCACACTCTTTGCACTCTCGTCGCCGCTTGATGGCATCGCCTTCGGGCGCTTCACGGCTGTCGAGTACTTTGTCATCGTTCGTGCCACAGAATGGGCAACGCATCTGCACTTCCCCGTCAGGCGGCCACAAAACACAATATATAGTAGCCACAACCATAATAGCAGGCTATATCTCGATTGTCAAGATTATGGAAATATTATTTTCGAACAAAGTTTTGCCCGGTATATGTGCGACAAAATAGGCGTTTCAACCTGTAATTCGAGGTAATTCTACTGACCTAATATTAAGTAATGATTACAGGTCAGGTGTCAATTACCGTGGCAGGCAGGGTATTTGCGCCCATATGGCAAACTAATCCTCATTCATCGTCGAAATTTCACCCGTTTTTGTTTCCGATCCGATCTATCCCACCATCTGAGGAGCCATCATGTTTAAGTATTCACTCCTTTCGGCGCTTGCCGGATTAACGGTTCTAAGCGCCGCCATTCCGGCAACTGCAGCAGACAAAATCCACTACACCCTCACCTTCGGATAAAACAAGCGCACGGGAGTCTAA
>JBDUAM010000095.1:0-1682 GCA_040004655.1 Chthonomonadales bacterium
CGGTTCTCCGTCAGGAGAAGCCTCGGCTACTTTTCTCCCGGGGGCGAAAGGCTCCACGGCGGCAGCTTGATGCGACGTTTGGTGGGATTGGTGCCAGAATAGTTGGGCTTGAACATTTTTTGTTTCGGTGATCGATTTGAGAGGCGTTTTGCAATAATGGGTGACTCGTTTGTGTGCCGGGTCTGTGGGTTTAGGGGCGCTGCCGAAACGTACTCGGTTCGCGAGATGCTGCACGGGTTGCGTGAGCGATTTGAGTATTTCATGTGCGCCGAGTGCGGGGCGCTGCAGATAGCGGAGATCCCCAAGGACCTTGGTAAGTATTATCCTCAGGACTATTACTCGCTGGTGCAAGAAAAGCCGATTCGTCGATGGTTGAAGGACCAGCGATTGAAGTACATTGCGGGCGGGATGAATCCAGTTGGCTGGGCGTTTCATCGGCTGAAATCGCGTGGGACCGGTCACATGTGGGTGCCGCAGGAGATGCCGATGGACAGCAAGATTCTTGACATCGGTTGTGGTCGCGGAGAGTTTATCGAAGAGGCGTTTTTGCGAGGGTATCGGTGCATTCGGGGGATCGACCCGTTCTTGTCGGACAGCAATCTGCGGTCATGGCCATTTGTGATCGAACGAAAGTCGATCGAGGAACTGGGTGACGCAGAGAAGTTCGATTTTATCATCATGAACCACTCGCTGGAGCATATGCGGGATGGGGTCCAGTTGCTGAAAGATGTCCGAGAGCATATGTCGGCGTCGAGCGTGCTTTGCGTGCGGATTCCCATGGTTGCCGAGGGATGGAAGATTTACGGGACAGACTGGGTGGGGATTGATGCGCCTAGGCACATCGTCATCCACACGCAACGGAGTATTGCGATCGCGGCGAGCAGGGCGGGCTTGAAGATTGTGAAGTCGTGGTGTGACAGTAACGGGTTCCACTACTGGGCATCCGAGCAGTATCAGAAAGATATTCCAGCGATGGCTGCGAATTCGTGGTACATCGATCCGAGTAAGAGCGTTTTTACGCAGGAAGATATTGATAAGACGGAGATTCGTGCGGTCGAGGCGAATGCTCGGGGTGAAGGGGATCAGTCGGTTTACTGGATGGTGAGGGTTTAAGAGTCGACGGCAACGTCAAGGTCAAGGGCGCCCTCATCCCTGCCTTTCTCCCGCGGGCGAAGTGTTCAACGTCGACGGCCAAGTCAACGGCGCAACCCATCCCGGCCTTCCCTTTCGAAAAGGGAAGGAGACCGGCAACGGTGGCATGCCCAAATTGTTAGTAGGTAACCCGGCAATTTGTAGGTGGATTTGTGGTAATGTGGCAATAGTCGCGGTTGCACATTCCATTTGCATGGTGGTAGGGAATTGTTTAGAGACAGGCTATTTTATATTGCTGTGGCAGCATTTGTGTTGGCAGAGTACGCGTTCGTCCTGTTGACCCAGCAGGCGATAGTCAATTTCCAGCGGTCTGGAGCAAAGGAGCTCCCGGTGATTTTTCAGATAGGGGTCGATGTGTCTGATATGCTTCAACTCCAACCTGTCCTAGGATTGATTCTTGCAATGATTCCAGCGGCGATTGTTTGGAAGATTGCGAATCGGCGGCGGTCGGATGTGGGCCGAAGTCGCGAATCGGATGATTAGTTAGTTGAGATTTTTGTCAAATTGAGGAGTTGATATGGTTAGGACTG
>JBDUAM010000573.1:0-1678 GCA_040004655.1 Chthonomonadales bacterium
ATTCTCGCTAACTCCCAAACTCTTCAACTCTCAAACTACCGACTCAACCGCCACCCGCCCGCGGACAACAAAACCCATTTTGATGCACCGGATATTAGTTCGATTTCGCCGCGTGTCGCTTGGCAGCCCCGACTATATCAGAGATTTTATCTTCGTCGCCGAGTAAACGGTAGTTCTCCGAGCCCAACAAAAGGAGTTGCTCATTCAAAACATCCCAATGACTACCGGAGTATGCAAAGACAGCGTAGTAACTACGTTCGAGCAAGTCTTTGGGATGCGCCTTGAGATATTTATTGTAGGCGCTTTGCACATCTTCCCAAACCCCAGGCAATAGCCAATAGTCACTTTGCTTTTCTTTCGGTAGGTACTTCGCAAGTGATTGGTGGGCCTGCACCAGAAGCAGCGGAATTTCGCCGCCCCAGTTCGTCGATGCGACACATTCCCGTCCGAAAGCGATTTCGTCTTGCGGGGAACCGTACCACTTTGGCTCCAAATAGTACAGTTTTTGACGACATGCGCGGAAATTATTTGTATCCAAATGCACGGCTCTCTGAAACCAAAGTTCCAGCCGGTCTCGGCCCTTCCCTTGGCCAAGTTCAACCGTCATCATTTCCTCCGGAATCAAAGGTTGCTTTGGATTCAATTCCCAAGCCGCCTCCAGCTCGGCTTCCGCTTTCCTGAGTTTCTCCTCGAAGTTGGTCAATTGTGACGCTCCGACTTGATTCGCGTAAGCACTCCCACGCTCCTTCCAGGCGAGCTCGATGAAATAATGGCCTCTTATTAGTTTTACCAGGTATGCGGCATGATTCGTCTGGAGAAGGCTGTTCACAGGTTTGAAATCATTTTCCTCCAAACCCCAAGAGGCGAGATACACCGTGGCAGCGTTAAAGATTGTAGCATCCGAACTCTTCCGGTTAGTGGCAACCTTCTTAAAATATCGAAAATCTTGCACTTGGTTTTGCGGAGCATCCCTGGGCAGGTCGGGTTCGGAAACGGCACGAGCGTCATTAACAATGGGAACGGAATTGGTGTTCGTTTTCGAATTGCCGTCCGAAAATTGGAATATTTGCACTGGCGATATTGATTGGGCGGATAGAAGAAAACCTGAGAACAGCAGCGAAAATGTCATTGCGACTTGTTGGATGAATCGTCGAGACATCATTTTCATTTCTTATTTTCCCTTCCTTTCTTAAACCGGCGTTTCACCACTCCACCGCTACCGTCAGCTTTTTCCCAAACCGATTGTGATAATGCAACTGTCGGTGATGCACGCCGTGTTCATGCACCAGCTTCGTGATCTTCACGTCGTAACAACAATACTCCGCGATATCCATCATCTTCCCCTGGCGAAACCATTCAATGGCCTGCAAACCCTCCGCCGTTTTTTCCACGCCGAACGTGGCCGTCGCGATGGAATCCAGCGAGAGCCGGTGTTGCAGTTTGTTTTGCAACTCCACCAGCATGTCGAGCGTGGGCAATTGCCGCAAATCCAACGCCGTGTAACCGTGCAGCACTTCGTAATCGAACCGCAGGTTATTGAAACCCACCACCAAATCCGCGCGCTGCAAGTCCTTGATGAGATCGTCGACCTGGTTCTCGAGGTAAATCCGGTAGCCTCCCGTGGCGGTGTTGTAGGTCACCCCCACGCTCATCTTCATTGCGCTGATTTTGTCCCAGC
>JBDUAM010000558.1:0-1677 GCA_040004655.1 Chthonomonadales bacterium
TCAATCCCTTCATCAACGATGAATTTCGGGTTCGGCCGGGCTTGACGCTGACTCTGGGCGTGCGGTGGGATCCGGATATTGCGCCAACCCAGGTGGGTGGTCGCGGAGCGGCCTTTGTTCCAGGCCAGCAGAGCACCGTGTTCGGGAATGCACCAACCGGCCTGATTTTCCCAGGCGATCGGGGAATGACCGCTCAGCTTCGTCCGTCCAATTACGGTGGCTACGTTGAACCTCGAATTGGCATCGCATATCAGCCCAGTTATCTGCCGAAAACCGCGTTCCACGCCGCCTTCGGAATGTTCTCAGGCCCGGTAGCGTATTCAACCTATAACCACACGGTAGATATTGCTCCCTATTCGCCCACCTACTCTCCCACCGCTCCCTCGAATACTCCGATCTGTTACCAGAACGGCGTCATGACTCCAAACGGCGGCCAATGCACCGATACAAACGGAAATGTGCTTCAGGGCACAACGATTCAGGGCTTCATGAACTTCAATGACCCCTGGAAGACTTCCACATTTGGCACGAATGGCGTCAGCCCCTTCCCGCCATTCGCTTCCGTGGGCTACAAGCCGCCATCGAACTATGTGTTCCCTTCGGTGATGACCATCGGAACGTCCTTTGCCCGCAACTTCAAGGCACAGACGACCAACGCCTGGAACGCATCGGTCGAACAGCAACTGAGCAACACCATGGCAGTTCGCATGGCCTATGTGGGGAGCGAGTCGTATCATCAGAGTTACGGAGTGGACCGCAACTTCGCAACTTACTGCACGACCTGCAACAACGGCGGCCACGGTTCCTACCTTCCGTACTCTAACTTCTCCGCCATCGGGGAACTCGACAGCAATGGAACCGCCAGCTACAACTCACTCCAGATCAGCTTCACCAAAACTATGGCTCACGGACTTCAAGCGCAGTCGAGCTTTACCTGGCAGAAGACAATTGACCTGGCGAGTGCGGGGAATCCCGCGTTCGACGACCCGCAGCGCCTCGGCAATCCGTTCGACCTCAGCTGGAATCGAGGCACTTCCAACCTGAGCATTCCATTCACATGGGTTTCCAACTTCGTTTATGTATCCCCTGCTCTCAGGAATCAAAATCTGCTCGTCCGTGAAGCGTTGGGTGGATGGGAAATCAGTCCCATCATCACGCTTCAATCGGGCAATCCGTTCTCGATCTCGGGTGGGAATAGCTCAGACTTGGGCGGCAACAACAACAATACGGGGTCTGGTTGTAAGAGCAATTGCAGCGACCGCGCAGACCGTGTATCCGGGGTGCCTCTCAAAACCCGAGAAGGGGGTCGATCCAAGTGGATCAAGGGATATTTCAACACTGCTGCATTCCGGCCGCGGCCGGATGGAACGTTTGGAACCAGCGGTAGAAATATTTTGAACGGAGCACCCATCTTCAACGTGGATTCCGCTCTAATGAAGAATTGGGCGATTGAAAGATTTCAGCTGCAGTTGCGGTTTGAGACGTTCAACACCTTCAATCACCCCATCATGAGCAATCCAGACACTAACCCCAGCGATGCAACCTTCGGCCAGGTCAACAGTGGAAGGGGTTCGGCAAGCAATGCTGCTCGCGTCGGCCAGGCGGCGTTGAAACTTACCTTCTAAAATAAAAACGGCCCGGACGAGCAGATTCACGTCCGGGCCGTTTATGTTCAAT
>JBDUAM010000502.1:0-5555 GCA_040004655.1 Chthonomonadales bacterium
GCAACAGTCATTGCAGGTTGAATGGACCCATCACAGTAATCTGAAATTAATTCTTCTGCTCGTTCACATAGCATGGCGATTTTTCGCTCCACGTTCCTTCGTAACACAGCCGACACATTCGGCTTTCAATCAGTCGGACGCCACTATATCGGAAAATGTTCCCGAAGCGGTTCAAGCTTGTCTCGTAAGGATAGTCTAGCGCGATTCAATCGGCTCTTAACCGTCCCAATTGGTAGGTCAAGTATTGCCGCAATCTCATCGTATGATCGGTTATCAGTGTGGTACATCACAATCATCATTCGCTGATATTCAGGTAACGAATTGATGGCATCCTGTAATAGCTCGGTGCTCTCGAGCCGCTGGACCTGAACTTCCGGCGTCGGACCCGGATCTTCAATCTGACGTTGGACGCTTGCTTCTTCCAGTTCAATGATCTCTTCAAGCGACTGATGTGGTCGATTGCGCTGGCGCTTCTTTTCATCTAAATAGACATTGGTGACAATCCTAAAAAGCCAGGTAATAAAACTGGAATCGCCGCGGAAGTTGTGGAGGGCGTTGAAGACTCTAACGAAAGTCTCGGAGGCGACGTCATTTGCCTCATCATAATTGCCACTCAGCCGATAGGCGAAGTTATAAACCTTCTTTTCGTATCGTCGAATTAAGTCGTCAAAAGCTCCTCGCTCGCCAGTTTTGCACCGCTGAACAAGACGCTTTGTCTCTGAAGGTGTCAATTCCATGTCGCGATGGCGTTGCGCTATGGTCGCCTGCTTTCCGTCAAGTTCCAACTAACTTCCCTCTGCAAGCTTCAGCGCTTGCAGCTCTTCCTGTGTAAGTGGGTGGGATGGTTTGCCTTCGCGAACGGCCTTGGCGTATACGCGCACGTCGTTGCGACTGTAAACGCTTGATACAGCTACACCCGTGCTCTTCTCGTTTAGAAGCACAAAACTGAAACTTTGTTCCCCGCCAACATCCTCAAATGCATCATACCGAACAATTCCAACCTTTTTGAAGCAATTCTTTAATTCGTGCGCGTGCGATTCAGTTCGCTTTTCCAGAGCCTCTGTCCGCAGTTTCACGCCTCCAACAGAATCAGCATATCCTATAATGATCTCTTCCAGATTGCCACCGCTAACGCCTCGGGTCATTTTCACGTATAGCCGATTGAGTTTAGCCAATCGCTGCATCGTAACAATCAGGCAGACCATGATAAGTACGCTCGCGACGAGGCACATCAACAACAAGATCGGCATATTTGTATGAAAGAAAGCGTCAAGGGAGCCCGGTAGAACCATAATATGAAAAAGCCCTTCCTATGGGGGTGTATTAGAATTCTAAACCTGAGGTTCGCGTAAGACCCTCAGATGCTATAATTCCAAAGCGCGCTCTTATTGTACCGCTTGTTCGCAAATCGCATGAAAGACCCACATAATATGTCCCCTCGTAATAAACGTCAATTCATCGCAGTAATTATTTTTCTTGTCATTGGACTGGCGTTCTCATTGACCTACAGAATGGGAGTTGTTCATGGTGATTCCATGATGCCGACCTACAAAGACGGCGAAATTGTTCTCGTGAACAAACTCTATAAAATGACAGGCAAGCTTGCTAACGGCGACGTAATTCTTGTACACGTAAATAACGATGTCCTTATCAAGCGAGTGGAATATCTCCCCGGCGACTATATTGAATATCCAGTTTCTGCCGCTTTTTTGTCTGTGAGGGAGTTTTTTGAGGTGGAGACTCTGCCAGGTGAACTGCCCGGAACTGGCAGATTTCGGTTGAAGGTTCCGCCAGGATTTGTAGTTGTCATCGGCGACAACCTGAAAGTATCTGAAGACAGCAGAATTTTTGGACCGGTTGCGCTGGAAGAGATCCTCGGTAAGGTTGTGGCTGCTCGTCCACGAAAGAAACCGTGAAACAGTCGACGCCAGGCTTCCCAGTCGTTAGATGGGGTGACAACCTCGCAACTTTTTTCTCACACGAAGCCCCCGAAGACTCAAAATATTATGCAGTGGTAGTCTTCACATGGACTGACAAGGGTTGGCTCGTCGCCAATATCCCAAATAGAGGATGGTGCGTACCGAGCGGTCGAATTGAGGCGGGTGAAACTCCAATCGAAACGGCTCACCGAGAAGCCTTTGAAGAAGTAGGCGCCACTCTCAAACAACTCAAGCCCGTAGGGCACTATCGATTTATGTCTGATATCGGAGCAGAAACCCTGATGCCGACTTTTGTAAGTCTGGTCGAAAAAGTAGAGCCAATTCCACAGGGGTCAGAATCGCTGGGGATTCGTTACCTTAAACCGGATGAACTCCGAGAAAATTACTGGCGGTGGGATGAGCTCCTGGAATCAATGTTCGGATATGCCCAGGCCATCGCGGAATCTTTGTAATAATTAACCGATTAAGACTTACTCGCCAACCGGATTGGGATAATTAATTAGCTCCAACTGTTCCATCAATAATTTGCCATTTGGCGCTGTAAAGTCAGCGCCGCAATTCTTCACAAATTCAAGATTATGGTTGATCCAATAACCGCCAATCCCAATCCGCAAATCAGAGCCGGTTGAATTCCGGATTTCTATTAATTGCCTGACCAATTGAGCGGTCTCAGCCGCGTGCTCCTCGACCATGCACGATATTATGACTACTTGCGGTTTCTTGGCTCTTACCAACTTGACAAACGCATCTGTCGGAACACTCGCACCGAGATATTGAGCCTTCCACCCGTTGTGATTCAGAATGTCCGCGATCATTCGCAGGCCAATGGAGTGCCAATTTCCAGCTACGGAACCAAGAATAACTCTCCGGCCTGTGGATGGTTTTGAAGGGTAGAAGTGCGAAACCCTTGCCATTAACCGGTCGGTAATCGCAGTCGCCAGGTGCTCATCTGCTACCGTTATATTTCCATTCGCCTGCCAATGTCCCACTTCGTCCAGGCTCCGCTGCATGATATCAATATAAATGTCTTCCATGGGCAACTCAGCAGAAATGCATTCCCTGATAACATTACTGGCTGCCTCTTCGTCACCGGTTTGCAGGGCGGATGTATACCGGCTAGCGAAGGCTTCGATGAGTGCTGGATTATCGCCAGATAAATGGGTAGGTTGCTTGCTGGCCGATTTTAGAACAATCTCGACATTCTCATCAACAAGGTGATAGGTAATCACGCGTCCGGAGCGATGAGCAACAACAATTCCCTGGTCCCTGAGGCGCGCAAGGTGGTTGGAGACATTGGGCTGCTTTAGGCCGGTGACCTCAACAAGAATCGAAACCGATTTAGGACCCATTCGGAGTTGCTGGAGAATGGCCCGGCGAGAAGGATCAGCCAGTTGATCGAGAACAAGGTTGTTCACGGCTACACTAATCCTCTGGTCAATTCAAATCGCTGCATATACCCTGTACCTCATCCTACTAATATCCATAGGGCATACGAGAATAAAAGGCCACGAGTTCGTCGATTATTGCTGAAACTGTGCCAGCCGCCCCGCGAGGTCCCGCGTCACATCCGCGACAACCAGAATATGTTCTGGGCGATAGTCTACTTTCGAGACACGGCCGTAGTCATAACACTGTGAAAGCAGGTTGCTCTGGTCATATGGTATCTCGAGTCGAACGGCTACCAACAACGTTCCGAGGGTTGCAACGATACGATCCATCAGGTCGGGAATTCCCTCTGCCTTGCGTGCGGAAAGCGCACAGGAATTTGGCGTATTCACCACAAGTTCTCGAAGGTGGTACTGATCTGTAACGGCATCGGATTTATTGAAGACGGTGATTGTAGGTTTGCCGACGGCCCCAAGTTCCTCAAGAACTACATCTACGGCCTCGCGCTGAATGTCAAGCTGCGGATGGCTCGCATCGACCACGTGGATTAAAAAGTCGGCCTCGTTGACCTCTTCAAGTGTCGCACGGAAGGCCGCGACCAGATCATGAGGCAGATTGCGAATGAATCCCACGGTATCCGTCATGAGGATCGCCCAGCCGTCGGGCAGAACAACTCGGCGCGTAGTAGGATCGAGCGTGGCGAATAGCTTCGGGTCGGCAAATATATCGGAACCAGACAACAAGTTAACGAGCGTGGATTTTCCGGCGCTTGTATAACCAACCAGGGCAGCCGACGGGAACGGAAGCTTGTTACGCATACTGCGCTGCTGAAACCGCTGTGATCGGACGTCGGCCAACTCGTCGTGAAGCTCAGAGATATGATCTCGAACCTTACGTCGGTCGGTTTCAAGCTTGGTTTCACCTGATCCACCACGAACTCCGATTCCACCCTGCTGCCGCTCGAACTTGGTGTAGATATTCATCAGTCGAGGCAGTAAATAAGTGAGCTGAGCCAACTCGACCTGCAATTTGCCTTCACGGGTGCGCGCTCGTTGGGCAAAGATATCGAGAATCAACTGTGTACGATCGATCACGCGAGACTTCGTGACTTCCTGCAGGTTGCGTTGTTGAGTGGGGGATAGTTCTGTGTCGATAATGACCAGTTCAGCACCAGTATCCAGCACGCCCGCAGCAATTTCTTCGGCTTTGCCCTTGCCGATGTAATAGGCAGGGTCGGCGTCCTTACGGTGCTGGTGGTATTCCCCTACAACTTCGGCGCCGGCCGTAAACGTGAGCGAGCGCAACTCGTCCATCGCGTATGGCTCGACACGGTCGTCGCGCTCCACGCAGACAAGTAGAACTCGCTCCAGATTGTCAACTTCTTTGGTGCCGGACTTTAACATGAGTTACAGAACGCCTTTGATTCTCTCCACGGCTTCCGCAACGCGTTCGCCATTTTTGTCACCCATAACCGTCAGGGACATTCGAACATAACCTTCGCCATATTCGCCATATCCGCTGCCAGGAATGGTGTTTACGCTCGCCTCTTTGAGGAGCTTGGCGCAGAATTCGGCGCTGGTGTAGCCAGCCGGAACGGGAGCCCAGACGTAGAATGTAGCTTTGGGAGCCGTCACGTGAAGTCCAATCGAATTGAGACCGGCGACCAGAATATCGCGTCGACGTTTGATTAGCTCCAACGCAGGCTTATTGTCGACATGGTCGACTGCATATGCCGCGGCACGTGCGATGGCGGCAAACTGCTTGCTGTCGACATTCGACTTCAACTTGTTAAGAGCGCCGATAGCATCTGTGTTTCCGAACGCCATGGCGACTCTCCATCCGGTCATGTTAAACATTTTAGAAAAGCTGTGCAGTTCAATAGCAACGTCTTTTGCACCTGGGACCTGAAAGACAGAAGGCGGATTGTAGTCGTCAAACGCAACCATGGAGTATGCCGCGTCGTTTGCAAGCAATATATCGTACTTCTTACAGAACGCGACCGCCTCTTCGTAAAATTCAATGGTCGCTATTGCGCCGGTCGGATTGTTCGGATAATTGAGCCATAAGAGCTTGGCCTTCTTCGCAACGTCCTCCGGAATCTTGGTCAGATCGGGAAGAAACCCGTTCTCAATCAAGAGTGGCATGGAGTAGGTCGTGCCTCCCGCCATCAAGGTATTAACCTTGTAGACCGTGCACGCCGGATCAGGAACGAGCGATACACTTTGCGGC
>JBDUAM010000434.1:0-1674 GCA_040004655.1 Chthonomonadales bacterium
TGTTGGATCGGTCGTCCCGTCGTTCGTTGGGACCACGGTCTTCACAATCGGCTGTTTCTTGGGATTGGGATTCGGCGGTGGCACGTCGCCAGATTCTGGATTATCACGCTCAACGACCGGGGGGCGGATGTTGTTCAATCGATTCGCGTTGGCGATAGCGGCCTGTTGAATCGGCACGGCTTTGAGCATGAAATCTCGCCAGATGGGTGCACAAAGATGACCTCCGGTTGCGCCCGGCATTTCGAGATACGGATGCTTCTTATTCAACTTGCCTTTGCTGTCTCGATTTTCATGGCCCACCCAGATAACCGTGGTTAACTCTGGGGTTGATCCGGCAAACCAGGCGTCGCGGTTGTCACTCGTGGTACCGGTTTTGCCATGCGCATTCGGTACGGAGGCAGCCTCTGCGCCGCTGCCGTGCTTCACAACCTCGCTTAGCCCCTCGTTTACTTCGGTGATGGTTGTATCTCTTAACTGCGTATCTTCGGCCTTCGGATTGTTATCGACAACCACTTCGCCACGACCGTCGAGCACTTTCTTAATTCCGTATGGAATAGATCGTTTTCCGCCATTCTCGAAGACACTGTAGGCGGAGCAGAGCTCCATGGGTCGAACGCCCGCTGCGCCCAGCGCAATCGGTGCGTACGGCGGAATTTTCGTAGATATTCCCATGCGATGGGCATAATTTATGACCGTTTCGAGACCGGTGTCCAACGCGACCTTCACGGCCACCGTGTTGGTGGAGTTGCGGAATGCCTCGCGGACAGACATAGATCGATGGGAGTATTTGCCGCTGTAATTCTTCGGCTTCCAACCATCTTCTGTCTTGTGGGGAGAGAGGTCAGGGTCGTCGGTAAATCGGGTATCGAGATCAGCTTTATCGGTATCAAATGCTGCGGCGTAGACAAACGGTTTGAAGCATGATCCCGGCTGTCGAAGCCCCTGCGTGATGATATTAAATTGGACCTTGTTATAGTTCAATCCGCCAACCATAGCTCGAATGGCTCCGGATTTTGGGTCGAGTGAAATGAGCGCTCCCTGATTTGCGGCTTCATCGTAATGGTGTACGCCATATTTCAGCGACTCTTCAGCCGCACGTTGGATGTCAGGATGAAGGGTGGTGTATATCTTCCAGCCTCGATAGACTTCGTCCGCACCGTACTCCGCCACGAGCTGCTGCATGACGTAGTTCACGAAATAGGCGACCTCTGGACTGCCGTTGATGGTGGTCCCTTTTGGAGCCTTTCGGGTGAGCTTTAGCTGCTCGGCACGGGCGGTATCGCGCTGCCCCGGCGTGATCTTACCGGTCTCAAGCATTCGCTGAAGCACCCAGTCTCGACGCTTGTAAGCGGCATCCATATCTTTGGAAAACTTGTTGGGTCGCTGGGGGATACCTGCCAGCAGCGCTGCCTCCGCCAGGTCGAGATCCTTCGCAGATTTGTTGAAATAGTACTTCGCGGCCGCCTCGCAACCATATGCGCCTTTGCCGTAGTAGATCTGATTTAGGTAAAGCTCCAGGATTTCGTCCTTGGAAAACGACTGCTCGATCTTCATGGCAAGTATTGCTTCCGCCACTTTTCGCCGAAGTCGTTTTTCTCGACCAATTCCCAGTTCGTTGATGTTTCGTGCGAGCTGCTGCGTGATGGTGCTTGCGCCCTCTTTCATCTCGCCGCC
>JBDUAM010000036.1:0-1665 GCA_040004655.1 Chthonomonadales bacterium
GCATGGCCATCGGTGCAATCAAGCAGACCAATGGGCTTGAACACTCGTAAATGGTTGTTATTACTAGATAGGGGTAGGGAAAATGGAGAATGAAGCACAGTTGCTTGGTTGGCTACAGTCAACTATTGAAGCAGTACGCAATCATCATTCAGGATCACTTTCCCACAACAATATCGAAGCACTAATACGGCGTGTTGTTCAGGACATTTTGCCGCACGGGTTGCGTTTTGGGATTGTAATGCTATACATCAAACGAGCTGATCGGTTGGCAAGTAACCTGCGACCTGACCACCAAGAGGCGTTATTGGCTTCCATGAAAATCAACAGGTCGGATATTTACAACGTTTTATGTGACGTGAATGCCGTTAGCGTATTGGAGACTGGAGAAATTATCCTTGATGTTGATGTTGTCCGACTACTTTGGGAGCGCCTCTTCACTACCGAAGGCATTAACGTTGTTAAGAGTCCAATAAGAACTGAATACATACTGGCTACGGGAAAGGTCTGTAATATATTCGTATGCGGGCGAACTGATTCCGTTTCAAATGCCCAGACCGTTGCGAAAACGCTGCAATTGATCGAGTCACTTTTTATTGAAACTGAGAACGTGTCCACAAATGACGGCCCATTCCGCGCAACGAATTCGTACATTCCGCAGACTGCATGGATGCTTTCTCCTTTAGACCGGACGCTTGCCTCTTTACGTACCCGTATACAGGGTGCTGATATTGGGCGGAAAGACCATCCCTGGGACGTACTATTCTATTTTTACAGAAGTGACTGGCAAGCATGTCACATGGACAGGGATTTACCGCGACAAATCCATAATCTTCCCAACCTTAATTTTACGCCAACAGACATACGTGTTGCGCAGCAGCTGGAACGGAGATTACCTGAATGGGCAAAGTCGGTATGGGAGCAAGAGGATGCTGACAGAATTATGGAGTTAATAAACGATCTACATAGCAATGGCACGAATTTAGACTACAACAGTCAAAAGCAAGCGCTCCTTCAACTTTGGGGTTGCCTCCGTTTGCCTAAAGTGAGTAGCATGAGCGGATTGCTTATGGGCGGCGGACCGGTTTTGGTTAAACAACCGAGGAGGATAGAAGACTCTCCGGTTCAGGCTCTCACTATGGACCTGGAAACTTGTTTTGGCCTTGGCGGTACTGCGTCATTGCCAAACGAGAATAAGGATCCTACACCTAACGATTTTTGCCTTGTGGTACCTATCTCTGTATTTGGTCAACCACGATTGCTCGCATGGATGACAAATTGCGGTCAAACAATTGACGAAGTTTACACGAGCATGAATCGCCTTTCATACCGAGAGGATTGGTCGGCGGACGTACTCCATGCCGTCATTCAGGACTTTTTTGCCGCTATCCAGCGATATCTTCTTGCTACTGAAGGACATGATTTACATCGTGCATTACTTAGGGCTTTCCCTCACTTATTAAATATAACATGGTGCGCAGCTGTCTTGAAACCAGATAGTCACTTAGAGGTATCCGCCGAACCAAGTATTCACGCAATTAAGGTAGTAACACCAGTAGATACTCTGGGAACTGAAACCAGTCTCCGCGAGGTCGAACTGGTTGATGATCTCTATATAACAATGCAAGGTCACGTACAATCAATCGTTATGTTTTGGTTGCAATGCAA
>JBDUAM010000561.1:0-5514 GCA_040004655.1 Chthonomonadales bacterium
TGACCAAAAACAGTGCCCAGACTCTGACTCGTGACTTCCAGCACACGAGAGATCGCACTCCCTGCAAGTTTTCGATCCGTTCGGTCAGAACGTGATTCCCCTGACCATCGCGAGATCTGCGGACTGCCTTTTGGTACAATGCCACATCGGGTTGTGTTCGCCCGAATTCTTCAATCAATATCGTGGGGTCGATGCCTTGTGGTCGCCTTTTTGGGTTACCCAACAGCTACGGCGGACAACCACAAGGGTTGCCCCTACAATTCATGTCATAACGCGATAATTCTAATAAATTGTAAATGCGTGCAATTTGACAAACCACAACCCCATCGACCATAATAACCATGTACACAAACGCTGGGGGTGCTGGGAAACCGGCTGAGATTCCGAACCTGTTCGGAGAACCCTGACCACCTGATTCGGTTAATGCCGACGGAGGGAAGCGAGAACTTTCCGCCTGATCTTGGGGCGCGACCTTCTCACTCCGAAGGGCGCGCTTTTTTGCGTTCTTCCTCAAACAATTGTTTGACGTCTGTTGCCCGTTTTACCAATAGGTGGCGCTCGCGTAATTTATTACACCGGAGACGCCATTGAAAAACGCACCAAAATCTGTGAGGGGATTCACCCTCATCGAGCTGCTTGTGGTGATAGCCATTATCGCCATCCTCGCGGCCTTCCTCTTCCCCGTCTTTGCCCAGGCTCGCGAAAGCGCCCGCCAGGCTACTTGCACCAGCAACACCCGGCAGATTGGCCTGCAGGTGCGCATGTACGTGCAAGATTACGATGAGACCATGCCCCTCTTCTACGCCTACAACAGCAATCCGCCGCTGGGTAAACCGGGACACAAGGGCGTCGAGTTGGAGATTCTGCCATACGGAAAGAACCTCCAGATCTTCCAATGTCCGGACGATCTGGGCGGACCATCCCTATCCGATCCCGATTACGGATGCCCGGGCCTCGACACCTACCAGAAGTGCTATGGGTCGAGCTATCGCTTCACGAAGGGCGCGTATTCGGTCGCCAAGAACGAGTCGAGTGAGAACAACTTCCCGCTCAGCTACTCCAAAGAGGTCACCGATTCCCTGATCGCCTACCCCGCCGAAACCCGAATCATGCGGGATGAGATGATGCCCTTTTTCACGGAGGCCAAGTACGGCTACTTCCCCGATTACTACAAACAGTGGCACCCGCGCGGCGGCGGGACGGTCTTTGCGGACGGGCATTCCAAGTTCACCACGAGTGGCGGAATCTTCGATAAGCAGATCGTCTGCGCGGAGGGTCAACGCAGCGGGGACATCAATCCGGTGACCAGCCAGATGTACTATTGGGGCTGCGATTAATTGATGCAAGCGCACTTTGCTCTGGTCGATATTCTGCTGCTGGCGGGGTACTTCGGGTTCACCCTCTTTGTAGGGTTCCGGAGCAGAGTGCGCACCACCGACGACTTCATGATCGCCTCGCGGTCGCTGAGTCTGCCGGTCTTCGTCGCGACTCTCGTGGCGACCTGGTATGGCGGAATCCTTGCAGTCGGGGAGTTCACCTATCAGGCCGGGCTCGCCAACTGGACTACGCAGGGACTGCCCTACTATCTCTTCGCGCTGATCTACGCGTTCTTTCTGGCGTCCAAAGTCCGGGGAGCGTCGGCCTACACCATTCCGGATCGCATCACCGCGACTTTTGGTCGACCCGCTGGCCTGATCGCGGCGCTCTTCGCCTTCATCATGGTCACGCCCGCCCCGTATATCCTCATGGCGGGGCAGATCGTCTCCATCGCGTTCGGGTGGCCCCTGCTGCCCTCCCTGCTGCTCGGCACCGTCTTCTCCATGGTCTACGTCTACGTGGGCGGGTTTGAGAGCGATATCCGGATCAACGTCTTCCAGTTTCTTCTGATGTTCGCCGGATTTGCCTTTGGGCTCGGCACACTCATGTTGAAATTTGGTGGATTCGGCTGGCTCTCATCCCACTTGCCACCGGCGCACCTGACGCTCACGGGTGGACAGGATTCGGGATTCATTCTCGTCTGGTTCTTCATCGCGCTGCTCACACTGGTCGATCCTGGGTTCCACCAGCGATGCTCGGCAGCCAAAAACCCGAGCGTGGCGAAGTGGGGAATTGTCGCGGCGGTGGGTTGCTGGGCCATCTTCGATTTCCTCACCACCAGCACGGGGCTCTACGCAAAAGCCGCCCTCCCCAACCTCACCGAGGCGCAGCAGCCATTCGCGTTCCCTCTGCTCGCCGAGGCTGCTCTGCCGCCATTCGTGAAGGGAATCTTCTACATCGCCATGCTCGCCACGGTGATGAGTACCGTGGTCTCTTACACGTTCATGGGCGCAATGACGGTCGGCCGAGACTTCCTCTGGCGCCTGCGCGACGAGGAGCACAACGAGAACGTCCCGCGCTACACCCGCATCGGCCTGACCCTCGCCACAGGACTGGGAATCGTCATCGCCATCGCCGTGCCGAGCGTGGTAAAACAGTGGTTCGCCATCGGGACCGTGTTCGTGCCCGGCCTGCTGTTGCCGCTACTGGCGTGCTATTACCCGATGCTCCGCATTCATCCGGCGTTGAATCTGGTAGCCATGGTCGGCGGCACGGGGTCGGCGCTGGGGTGCCTCGTGACCGGCTGGATCAAACACGGCCTGACCGCCGAGACAGTCCAATTCCCGTTCCACACCCAGCCGATGTATGCCGGTTTGGGGTTCGCGGTGGTCGTTTGGGGGGTTGGGTTAGCGCTCAGACCAGGAACAAGGTAAAGAGGTATAATTTTTCAAAGGATGGGGTCAATTGTTAACTTCTGGAACAACAGAATGATTACTTCCGAGGATATCCAGTCTCTGTGCGATTCTATCGCGCAGACGTTCCACCCTGAGCAGATTATTCTGTTTGGATCATACGCTAACGGTTCGCCAAATGTTGATTCTGATGTAGATATTCTTGTTGTAATGGATCACGATGGCAAGAATGCACAGCAGGCAGCGAAGATCTTAACGAAGATCAAGCCAAAGTTCCCGGTTGATTTCGTAGTGCGTTCCCCGGAGCAACTTTCTAAGCGCCTTGCTTTAAACGACTTCTTTCTCAGGGATGTAGTCGTACGCGGAAGGGTGCTCTATGCAGCCCCTGACCAGTGAGTGGGTTGCGATATCCGGGTGAAACCGCTGACAAAATGGATGCAGTTGAAGTCGCACGAATTTGCAAGTATTTTAGAGAAACAGTCTGACATTGCCTTTTTCGTAAAATGGACTACGATGACCGCACCGAAGCTGAGTCCATTGTCAACATCTCGCAGTTGCCTCGCAACTTCCTTTCCACACGCAGCTGATGTACGCGGGACTGGGGGTCGCGGTGGTTGTTTGGGGCGGTCAGGATTGGGTTTGGTCGTGCGAACAACTAAGAAAGCAAACACCAATGCGCAATGCGCACGCGTATTAATAAGCATTTCATTAGTATCATCGGTACCGTTTTTCGTTTAAAAATTTAATGTCGGAACATTTCAAGCTAGATTTCGAATGAAGTTCAGATAATTTTCGCTAATGAACGATTTTAAGCTTGGTGGCGTATGCATTCGCGGACCGATCAAAACCATTGCATTTGTAGGACCATGTTCAATTCTTTTGCGAATTCGCCCTGAATAACTTGGTAAAATATCGGTTATTGATTGACTTATTGCATAACACTGTTGGATAAAATGCCATAGCACGAACTTCCCTCTAACCATTCTATTTGGCCATTGATGTCTTCGTATTTCTGTTTCGGCGGCAATAACTTCATCATCCGACGACAGGTCGCAGCCAACTTGTTTGCAAAGCGCCTGTAATAATTCGCTCCGAGATTTAGGTTTACAACTTACGCCAACAAACGTAAACATATCCTTTAGTTTTACGTCTGACAGGCATGCAGCCACAGCACATCGCCTCCATACCAATATCTGTGCCATTATTGGCATCATCGCCTCACAAAACACCGATTCATTGGTTTTGAAACAAGCCAGCAATTCTGCTTCGTCTTTCGGGTTCTGCATTCCAACATCGTAGACGTCTGCGAGAAAACCAATTACCATTCTTCCGTCAACAACGTGGTTCTCAATTGAATAGCCATCCGTGACATAAATGTTGTTTGCGTTCATGTTTGGTTCGCTAATAAAATCCTGAAGGTCACGGTCTACGAAAAAGCAAATTCGCTCGCCATTAAATCGAGACCAGTCCATTCCATTGTAAGTCCTGTAAACTTTCGATTTTGTACCCGCTGGATAAAGCCTCAAAGTCCATCCATCAGGCAATTCTCGCTCGATCATGTGACGATAAAAAGATGGATCATCTTTTCCTTCAACGAACCCGTATACGCACAACGCGGATTCTTGATAATATTGTTTAAATAGATGGCCGACAACATCCGCGGCGTCCGTCGCAACGTCAAGGGCACTTATTGTTACAGAAGTATCATGCGTGATCATACTTTGGAGAATTCTCCAAGACCATGTGCGTAAACACGAAGTTCATTGTCGTAAATGAATGGTGAGTGCGTAACGGCAATTAGACCTGCACAAAAACCGCCATCTTTTATGTCTACTAAGAACCGCTTTTGCCATGGTACAGACAGCGACAATTCTGGCTCATCAATCAAAACAAAATAACTTGATTGCCCCGACAAATACAGGTGGCTAAATAGCGAAACTACCTGTTTTTCCCCCGAAGATAGGTCACTTAATTGAATGGAATCTTCACCGTGGATCTCAAATGTCGGCCGGATTGAGAACGAGAACTTTGTGCTGTCGTACACAAATTCCTTATCGCGAATGTATTCCGAACAAATGTTACAAAAAGTTGCAATCCTTTTCTCATGCGACTGCAAATCGTTCTGAAAATCAAACAGTTTTAGAAAATAATGACATATGATCTGTTCCCGTTCTGAATGAGGTCTTTCTTTCGACCGCGCCGCTTGAATTGTGCTGTGCCATTGCATTCGCTGTTCACCATCTACGATTGAGTCATCCACCCTTGACAGGACGCTGGTTACTGCATCGTTTGATAAGTTGCCAAGACGATCAACATCTTCTTCTTTATAGGCCTTACTAACGATGTCTCCAAAGTGCGTTAGCGTTAGGACCCTCAAGGATTCACTTTGAAATTGCTGTAATCGATCTTGCTCAGCTCTTATCGATTCCTCAACGTCTTGCATGCCGAATTCGACCAGCTCAATGTACGCGTGATCTCGATCAGAAACAGTTTCCTTCTTCCGCTGTCGCCGCAAGTCATCAGGATCTAGCCAGTCGACTACACTTGTAAGCTCCCGTTCAATCCGACGATAAGTTGGCAGGTACAGTACTTGAGATTGGAGGGACTCAGAAATAGTTTTCAATGTCTCAATTGCAACACTTTCAAGACCAGCTAATTCGTCATCAAATAACTGCAGTTGCTTCATTATCGAGTTAAAAGAAACTCCATATTTCTCGGTCATTCTTTCGAGAGCACGCGGGTTCTTTATTGTGTCTCCAGATGTGACTTGTTCCATAAACATGCG
>JBDUAM010000166.1:0-1656 GCA_040004655.1 Chthonomonadales bacterium
GTTCTTCTGCTCGTTTGTGTCGCGCAGCTTTGCCTGAAACAATGTTGTGAGCGCGGAGGGGCTCGGAGACAATGTCTGCGATGAGCATTCTGGGGTCGAGGGCGGACATGGGGTCTTGAAAAACAATCCCGAGGTGCCTGCGCAGTCCTCGCATGTCGCCATCCCTCAGACTTTGGAGATCAGTGCCTTCAAAAAGCACCTCGCCGGACGTGGGTTTCAGCAAACGCAGAATGGCTCGGCCGGCGGTGCTCTTTCCGCATCCGCTTTCACCGACCAGACCTACCGTCTCCCCTTTGTTAATGGTCAGGTCGATCCCGTCAACCGCGCGAACCGTCTCGCGAATTGAACGGATTCCCACGCGTCGGGTAACTCGAAAATGTTTGGAAAGCGACCGCACCTGCAACAGGGGTTCTGGCAATCTCACGCTCCACAACTGTGATGGGAAATTCTACCTTATCCGCAATCTCCAGGGCGACCGGTCAGCGGTGCGAAACCTCTTTCAACAAGAAGCCGCGAGTGCGTTTGCCGTCTGGGGATATCCATTTGCCACTTAGACCGCCGTGCCCATCAAGTTTGCCGTCAAACTTGCCTGTCGGCTTTCCGTTCACTGATTCGTTCAATAGCATGGTGCCGTCATCGTCTTTCGTGATGCCTTTGAGGGTGATTGGTTGATGATCTTTGATGTAGAAATAACTTCCCGAGTACAGGGTCTGTTGCGTAGCAATGCCGTCCTTAACTTCCGGTTGTTCTTTGAGCGTCATTTCGATCTGCAGATTTGGATCAAGGAATCCTTTGTAGGTGGTCTCTCGGTACCAGTGGAGTCGAGAAGAGATTTTAACCTTAGCCCTGGCAGATTTCAAACGGTCTGGAATGGTGATGGTGCCACTACACTGCCAGCCATCGCCGATTTTGGGTTGATAAGCGTAGAAGGGGAGTGTTACGGAATTGGGACCAAAGCTAGCCGTTGGATGTTCACTCTGGGAAAATGCAACAGCGATTGTTTTCTCACGGTTTTCTTTGCGCCTGTCAAAATCAGCCATTATTCGAGATCGGATAGTGCCAAAAAACGTGTCGGAGATATTGACAATCTTCTGGTCTGATCCGCCCAGGGTCGCCAGCACGATGGCTTCCGGCTGCCATTTGCCATTCATGGACACCACAACCCGGTGGCTGTCTGCGGACCAAAATGCGTTTGTCGAACCGTGGTTACGGCCCCTGAAATCAGCGCATCCTTTAAGATTTAAGACCACACTTTTGGAGCGCAGGTCGACGATGTAGTTCTCGACATTGCCGATCCACTCTTCGGGTTTTACTTTTACATCGTCTTTCCATAGTGCATCGAAATCGACCGACTTTCGGCCCTTTATTCCCCAGGCGACAGCGTAATGTTTGTCCGGTGAAGTCGTGTCCGGTAGTAATTCGTATCGACCTGAAGATGACGCCAACATCGATAATGTTAGTAAAATGGAGATCAATTCGGTTTCAACCCTTTCAGGCAACATTCAGATGTGGTAATAATACGTTCTAAGTCGCGATTTGTGAAGTCCACCGCGGATCATATCCTCACCAACGGAGAAAAATTTCTTGTTCCGAATGCTGTTGCTTCTAACTACTTTACTGATGACGCTTTTGATTGTGGCTTTTTTTGCAGTCTCT
>JBDUAM010000109.1:0-18498 GCA_040004655.1 Chthonomonadales bacterium
GGTTTTGACGAGTTTGACTCGAACGCGTTCACCGACATCCATGCCGTCGAAGTGGTGCACCACCCGACCCTCAATCGGCGGATGATCGATGCGGACATACGTGCCCTTGCTCGATGCCCCGGTGACCAGACCGTTGAAGGTCTCTCCGATTCGGTGCTGCATAAGCTCGGCCGCGGCGACCTTGCGCATCAGTCGCTCAACCTTGTTGGAAGCATTCTCCCGTTCTGTACATCGGGCCGCGATCTCGTCCAGATCCTCTTCGCTGAGTTCATCCTGCTTAATTCCGCAGGCGGCGTGGAGTAGTCGCTGAATGGTGAGGTCGGCAAATCGGCGATTGGGAGCAGTGGAGTGTGTGTAGCTGTGAATGGCGAGCCCGAAGTGCCCGATATGCTTCTGACCGCGGTGCAGGACCACGTACTCGCCTCGCCCAATGAGCTTGAGGATAGACAGACTGAGTTCTGGAAAAGTATCTGGCTCGACATCGCGGCGCTTGCGGAGGAAGACGGAGAGCGCTTTTGAATCTGGTTCGACTGGCAGCGTTGTGCCGAGTTTAGAGGCGATCTCCACAATCCTGTCCCAGCGCTGCGGCGTTTTGACGATGCGCTGAATGTTGGGAACACCCTCTTTCTCCAGCCGATTCGCCATAGAAACGTTCGCGGCGATCATCAGGTTTTCAATAAGTCGGCGGGATTCATTTTTGGTCGGCGCAACGAGGTCTACTACGTGGCCGTCCTTCATCACTGGGCGAACTTCGACGGAGTCGAATTCGAGAATTCCGTCATCCAGCCGACGGATATAGAGTCGTTCGGAGGCTTCGAGCTGCATTTGAAGTTGCTCCTTTAGGCCCGGCACTCTCTTCAGTTCTGGGATATTGTTTTCATCCAGATTGACCCCAATCCACTCATCCACCTGGTCGTAATTCATCTTGGACTTGTTGCGAACAATGGCTGAATAGATGCCGGTGCATTCCACTTTGCCACGAGTGTCGACCGTCATGTCTGTGACCACAGTGAGTCGATCCTCATCGGGCAGGAGCGACGTTAGACCTTCCGAAAGAGCATCAGGCAGCATAGGGAAGACCGCCGCGCCAGTGTAGATGGAAGTGGTATTCCAGTGCGCGTGCTTATCGATAGGGCTGTCGATCCCCACAACCGATGCAACGTCCGCAATGGCGACCATTATCCGGATTTTGCCATCGGCAAGTCGCTCGGAGTATTCCAGTTGGTCAAGGTCCATCGATTCTTCGTTGTCGATTGAGGACCAGAGCAGGTCTCGGAGGTCTTTCGCGTCCGGGTTGTTTTCGGACGAGTGAGTATCTACGATATCGCTCACCTGAAGCTGCGCGTCCGGCGACCAGTCGGTCTGAAATCCGTTTTCCGACATAGCCTTTAGCGCTCGATAGTAAAAATGTGATCTGTTTTCAGTGGTCATCTTTGCTCCGCCTATTCCCTTATTCACGCCTGAAGTAATCTTATCTATCCATACGCAAACCACCTTTAAATGGCGTCATTTCAGGTTTATAGGATTATCAGGTGTTTAATAAACCTCCAATAACGTAATACAATATAACAACTGTAATATTCTAAACAAGGGGAACCCATGACCACCACTCTAAACATCACCGGAATGAACTGCGGCGCGTGCGCCAAAAACGTAACCACTGCGCTTACCAATCTACCCGGCGTCGAGTCAGTCGACGTTCAGCTCGAAGCCGCGAAGGCTATCGTAACATTTGACCTCGAAAAAGTCGGTACTGCCGAAATGATCAAGGCAGTGGAAGACGACGGCTATGGAGCCTCGGCTGCTTAAGAAATCGGCAGCTCCGGAAACAAGTCGACTGGCGATCGAGGGGATGCACTGTGCCGCCTGCGTCAATCGGGTGGAGCGTTTCCTGAAGAAGGTCGATGGTGTCTCTGAGGCGACTGTCAATCTTGCAAATCATCAAGCTCAGGTGATTTTTGATCCGTTGGTTGCCACTCCAGAGATGCTGTTGACCGCTGTGGAGAAGTCTGGCTACACCGCGACGGAGTTAAAAGAGTCGGCCTCCAGGAGCGCACCGGTAGCTGTCTCCGGCACGTTGGAATTAATTCTCGCTGCCGTTATCACTCTCCCCATTTTGTTGCTCTCCATGTTCTGGATGCACCGTCCGGTAGGGGTCGACTGGCTGTTTGCCGTCGCCTCTGGATTTGTGATGTTCTGGTGCGGACGCGATATCTACCTCGGCGCATGGCGAGCCCTCTCGCATGGCGGCGCGGCGACCATGGATACCCTCATCACGCTCGGCGCCACCGCGGCGTATCTCTTCAGCGTGGCTCAACTCGCCACCGCCATGCATCACCCCGCAGTCTATTTTGAAACCAGCGCGACCATTATTGCGTTCAGCCTGCTCGGCAGATGGCTTGAGGAGCGAGCACGCACTCGCGCCGCCGATGCCATCGGCAAGCTTCTCTCGCTCGCGCCGGCAATGGCGCACAAGATCAATGCCGACGGCGTCGAGCAAGACGTCGCGACCTCCCTCCTCGTGCCCGGCGACCTCCTGCGCATCCGGCCCGGCGAATCGGTTCCTGTGGATGGAGTAGTCGAGTCAGGAACCTCCACACTGGATGAGGCATTTCTTACCGGCGAGAGTATTCCCGTCGACAAATCCACCGGAGACACCCTGCTCGCCGGATCGATCAATGCCAACGGCAGCCTCGTCTATCGGGCTACTGCCACCGGAGAAAATACTGCGCTCGGGCAGATGGTCCGGCTTGTGGAGGCGGCGCAGAGCAGTAAGGCTCCCGTCCAACGGATCGCCGATCAGGTGAGCGCGTGGTTTGTGCCTACCGTGCTGGTGATTGCTCTCGCGACCCTTCTCACGTGGAAATTTGGCGTGCACGAAGGCTGGGGAGTCGCCATGTCGGCGGCAGTGGCTGTGCTTGTGATCGCATGCCCCTGCGCCCTCGGACTCGCCACGCCGACCGCCCTGATCGTAGGAATTGGTCACGGCGCACAGCGAGGAATCCTGATCAAGAATGCGGAGACGCTGGAGCGGGTCTGCAAGATCAACCGGGTCGTTTTTGACAAGACCGGAACCATCACGGAGGGACACCCGGTAGTGACAGACGTTCGACCAGTCACCGGAAGTTCAGAAACAGACTTACTGCGATTAGCTGCCTCGGCTGAATCTCAGTCCGAGCACCCGATCGCACGCTCCATTGTCTTGCGAGCGGGAGAACTCAATATCACTTTCGTGGAGGCTTCTGGATTTCAGAGTCTGCCCGGTTCGGGGTTGACTGCGACTGTCGACGGTGCGGCCATTGTCATCGGATCGCCGGAACTCTTGCTTTCTAACGGCTCGGCGAATGATACTAACGTCGCAGAGGCAAGCGCCTTACAGGCAGAAGGCAAGACCGTGGTAGGGGTAACGAGGGACGGAGTATTTCTCGGCTGGATCGCGCTGTTTGACACAGCTCGACCCGGGTCGGCGAAGGCCGTTGCGAGGCTTGGGGATCTGGGAATTGCCTCCGCGATGATCAGCGGCGATAATGAACTGGCTGTTCAGTCGACGGCAAAAGTGGTCGATATTTCAGATTACCGCGCTCGTGTGAAACCTGGCGAGAAGTCAGCGGCGATTGCAGATTGGCAGAAGCGTGGCGAGGTGGTCGCCATGGCCGGGGATGGCGTGAACGACGCGCCGGCGCTGGCTCAGTCGGATATTGGGATAGCCGTTGGTCGCGCGACCGACGTGGCGAGCGCGGCATCTGACATCACCCTGATGGGTTCTGACCTGAATGGAATCCCCGAGGCGATATTGTTGAGTCGACGAGTGATGCGGGTGATCCGGCAGAACCTCTTCTGGGCGTTCGCGTTCAACACCATCGGTATTCCGCTGGCGGCAATGAACCGGTTGAATCCCATGGTCGCCGCGATGGCGATGGCCTTCAGCAGCGTGACGGTTGTGAGTAATTCACTGCGACTGAAGGCGAAGGGCTGACCTAAGGCAGATGCAGGGTGAGGCACTTGGCTGCGCCGCCCGCCTTCAGGAATTCGCTGAGTTCGACCGGGTAGATCGTAAATCCCCAGGCTTCCAGCTTTGAAGTTAGTATGGGGCAGCCGCTCGGCATGACAATGGACTTCCCGAGCACCACCGAGTTGCAGGCAAACCTCAGCGCTTCGTTCTCTTCCACAACTATCGTCTCAAAATTTTGTTCAATCACTTGCACCGCGTATGAATCGAAGGCTCCGGGGTAGTAGACCACTCGGCCCGGCATGGGCGAAAAGAAGGCGGTATCCAGGTGGTACCACCTGCCATCCGTCAATTCTAGCGAGAGGGTTTGCACACCAAGTTGCTCCGCCATCCAGGTGTGCGACGCAATGTCCGAGCGCTTCAGGTAACCCGCCACCAGAATGTCCCCGACGAATAGCGCGTCGCCCTCTCCTTCGTAAAACTGTTTCTCCGCCGGCTCCAGACACTCGTAGCCGTGCGCCTCAAACCAATTGCGAAAGAAGGGGACCTCCACCTGTCGCTCGGCATGTCGAAATCGGGAGAGCAGGATGCGATTGGTACCGGGTCGACGGTCGATCAACCCCGCATTGGCGGTGAAGACCATGTCCGGCGCGTTGGATGCCTGCTCGATGAGCTCGACTTCCGCCCCGACAACCTCCGTGAGCGTGCGATAAAGTTCTGCCCACTGGGTGGCGGCGAGGTCCACGTCCGGCTGATTCTCCAGTGACATCCATGCGTTGATCACGTAGTCGAGGCTGTAGGCGGTGGGCGGACACATCAATAAGCGTGGCTTAGTCTGGGTACTCAAATCAGAGCGCCTTCAACTGTCGAGCAAGCTCTTTCAAGAAGAACTCGCAGTCGGTGACGAGGCCAAATGCCTGATGCGTGCCGCGATCCATCAACTTGATCACGGTGTCGGCATCCGAGTCGACGCAGATGGTCTGCACGGAGGCGGGCAGAAGATTCCCTGTGGCAACAGAATGTAGCGTGGTCGCGACCATGATGGCGATTCCCACGCCTTCAATCAACTCGCGCATTCGGTCTTGCGCCTTCACAGCATCGGTGACTACGTCAGGCAGTGGTCCGTCATCGCGGATGGAGCCAGCAAGCAAGAAATCGACCCCTTCATCTATACACGCCTTCATCACGCCAGTTTTCAGGATGCCAGAATCGACCGCATCCTTGATGGACCCTGCAGATCGAATGACGTTAATGGCGCGTAGGTGATGCTCGTGCCCGTGGGAGGTCGGAGCGCCCGTCGCGATTTCCACGCCGAGCGAAGTACCGTAGAGCGCCTTCTCAATATCGTGAGTGGCAAGTGCGTTGCCGGCGAAGAGCACTTGAATCCATCCCTGCCGAATGAGACCCTCCAAGGCATCGGATGCGCCAGTATGGATGATGGCGGGACCGCCCACAAATAGAGTCTTCTTGCCTTCAGATTTAGCGCGACGCATGGTATCTGCGAGTCCAGCGATGATCAGCTCTTTGGGGCGTTCTGAAGAGACCTCGCTGCCCATGAAGCTGAAAATGCTGCCGGGTTCGCGTCGAGCAGCGGGAGTTACGCGCACACCGCGGTCGCCAAGAACCACCTGATCTCCTTTGGCGATCTTGTGCAGCGGTTTGCACGCGGCAACGGTCGATGCACCGTCTCCGGTGAGTACGATCGCGCAGTCCATTTCTGTCTTGCCTACCAGATGCCACTTGCCGCCGACCATCACGTGCGTATCAAGATTAGTAGTGGAATAGAATCCATCCGGGAAGACTCCATCGGACGGGGCAGGCGCCGAATGCGCTTCTTCCACGTCCCGCGCTGCGCCGTGCTGGCCGACCTGATGGACGATGTTCTCCAACAGTTCGCGCGAATTGGCTTTGATCACGATCTCGGCGTGAGTCATGTCGGTTCGCGTGGACCCGACGTCGAATCGCGAGATTTCGTAGAGTCCGCCGTTCAGCAGAATGATATCGAGAACTTTGGAGAGAACGAGGGAATCGATGATGTGTCCATCAAGCTGGACGGTTTCGGTGTGCATATTTTTCTGGTTAACCTGTGTTTATCCGTTAAGGCAACAAAAAGGAGCAACAGAACTTTTTTTTGCTCTCTTTTTGTATTCGCTTAAACGCTAATGAAGGAATTTTAGGTTATGCATCGAATGTACTTTTGTACAATAATCAACGCATTTTGATTAGAGTATACCGCCACGGTTTACGGGCAAGGTGGTAGTTGTGAGCGGCCATGATTTCCGCATTGCCGGATGTTGTCCTAAAAACGCGGATACAAATGCAAAGATTGCAGGAGGACACAGCCGTGAAAGCATTCATCGAGCAGCTTGTACAGGCAGTTGTTGATATTCCGGAAGAGGTGCGGATTGAAGAGGAAGAGGGTGAAAACTCTACTACCTACAAAGTCCATGTAGCTCCGTCGGATCTCGGCAAGGCTATTGGTAAACAGGGTCGCATTGCTAACGCGATGCGCATTCTCACCAAGGCAAGCGCCATGAAACACAAACGTAAAGTCTACTTAGAAGTTGTAGGGGCTCCTGCCGAATTCGGCACAGACGCCAGTTAATTTCAGCACTTATTATGTATCGCAGGATGGGGTTGTCGCCCATCCTGTTTTTTTGTGTCTTTTTGAACGGGAGAATGGGGAACGGCTTGAATGGGAGAATGGGTGAGTCGGGGAATGGGGGATTAGGGCGCGGCGTCCGATGGCATATTCGAGACCCACGTTGGGGCGGACCCGCGTGTCCGTCCCCGTCAACCACCGGGTTGTAACCAACGAAAAGTCCATCGTCGGCGACGTAAAACTCTCACCTCCATCAACATCGTGGGTAACCGGGCGGACACATGGTCCGCCCTACGTCCCGGGAGCTGCGAAAAACTTCTTGTTCAATTCAGGATTGATCTCCACAAGCGGATAGTATAAATCCGTTTCGACCTCATCTTTCAGCGTGGTGTGATGGCCCAGCGGAATCATGGACACTGGATGGATAAATGCCTGCCCGTACTCAATGGCCGATTCGGTGGTCTTCAGCCAGAGCGTCTTGTACTTCTTACCTCTAAATTCAAAAACCTGAGCGCCCATCATCTCGTAGGTGTACGGCTTTGATTCGAAGAAAGATCGGAAGTCCATCAGCCGGATCTCTTCAGAGAAGCCCTTTGGCGCAGGTTCGACCTTCCGGGTTTTGTCTTTGGAGATCGTGACCATCTGTTTACCGTCACACGTTACTTTGATGCCGTTAGACGAGACCATTTTGAACCGATTTGGTTTCATGAACCAGTATTCGGAATCGATTTTCGTCAACCCGTCCTGAACTTTGACATGGAGGGTTTTCGCCCGCGCCATGCGCGCGCAGACGGCGGCGTAAGCTTTCTCGCGTTGGTCTGGACGAGTGTCCGCGGAGAGTGAGATCGCCGTGGAGAGAAGCACAGCGAGGACAGGAAAGAATAGTATCAGTTTTCGATTTGCGATCAAGTTCTTCTCCTCGTTGGGGCGTACCTCAAGTGTCTATCCCGGTCGATCACCGGGTTGTTTTCAGAGACGAGATGGTCGTCGGGCACGTAGGTGCGAAAGATTTTTCACCCATTTTCATTGATTACAGAGCTCACGGTATACGCGCAACGCCCGTGGCGACAACAATTTCACGGCGGGCGAAAGATCTTTGCGCCCCTACCAACGGCAACGACCACGTCAAGGGTCAAAAGCAGATCCTTCGCTATCGCTGAGGATGACAGGTTGGGGACATTGAAAATGCCCCCGACGTTTTACCCAAACCACCAACCTACATCGACTTCACGTCGATCACAAACCTATACCGGACGTCGCTTTTTAGCATTCGTTCGTAGGCGGTGTTGATCTCGTCCGCGTTGATGACCTCGACGTCTGCGCCGATGCCGTGTTCGCCGCAGAAGTCGAGCATCTCCTGCGTCTCTTTAATCCCACCGATGAGCGATCCGGCGATTCGGCGTCGACCAAAGATGAGTGGCAGCGAGGCGACGGGTATGGGCGACGTAACAATCCCGAGAAGCACCAACGTTCCGTCCCGTGCGAGCAGGCCGACCTGGTCGTTGACGATGGTTGCGGCCGATACCGTGTTCAGGATGAGGTCGAAGGTATTGGCAGCGGCCGCCATTTCGTCCGCATTTGAGGAGATGATGAACCCGGTCGCGCCGAGGCGTTTGGCATCCTCGCGCTTCTTCTCAGAGGTGCTGATGACGGTGACTTCTGCGCCCATGGCGGCTGCCAGCTTTACGGCCATGTGACCCAATCCGCCGAGCCCGACCACCGCGACTTTAGTGCCCTTCGTCACATTCCACGTGCGCAGCGGGGAGTAGGTGGTGATGCCCGCGCAGAGCAGCGGAGCCGCCGTGTCCAACCCGATGCCATCTGGAATGCTCAGCACGAAATCCTGATTAACCACGACCTTGGTCGAGTAGCCGCCCTGCGTCGTCGATCCATCGACATCGGTGCCGGCGTAGGTGTAGACCCCGCCCGGGCAGTACTGCTCCAGATCATCGCCACAGTTCGCGCAGGTTCGGCACGAGTTGACCAGGCAGCCCACGCCAACCTTATCGCCCACAGAATACTTGGTGACCGCGCTGCCAACCGCCTCGACCACTCCCGCGATCTCATGCCCGGGCACGAGGGGATATGTGCAGAAGCCGAGTTCATTCGCCACGAAATGGATGTCGGTGTGGCAGATGCCGCTGTAGTGGATGTCGATGACGACGTCGTTGGGACCGGGATCGCGACGCTCGAGTGGGTAGGGGCCAAGCGGGCCGGACTCTTCAAATGCGGCATAACTCTTTGCAGATATCACTTTGGGGGTAGTTCCTTTCGTGGCTAAATAGGTCTTATTGTACTCGCCCGGCGCAAGAAGCGGCGAACTCCGGGGAGGAGATTCGCCCGTCGACGTGGCAAATGGCACTATTACTTACGCACAGTTGTCAGGAGAAATTACGATGCCGCTATCCATGCCTACTCCATCTCGACGCGAATTTCTGCGAGGAGCTGCCGTCTCGGTCGCCGGAATCCTCACGCTCTCGCAATCGGCGTTTGCGGCTGCGGGCGTCGATCCCGATTTCATCGCGCTGCTCTCTGATACGCATATCGCGGCGGACCAGTCGACCATCAACCTGAAGACCAACATGGCGGACAACTTGAAGGCCGTGGGCAAGCAGCTCACAAACCTGCCGCTGCTGCCGACCAGCACCATCATCACGGGCGATTGCGCCTACCTCACGGCGCAAGCGGGCGATTACGCGACCCTCGCTAGCCTGGTCGAACCGATCGGCGCGGCGGGACATTCGCTCACCTACCTGATGGGCAATCACGATAATCGCGAGCGATTCCGGGCGTCGCTGAATTCGGTGCAGAAGGCGGAGCCGCTGGAGGGCAAACACGTCACCCGAATCGAGTGCAAGAAGGCGAACCTGATTGTGCTGGACACGCTGGACAAGACGAACGTGACCCCCGGGGTTCTGGGCGACGCGCAGTTGAAGTGGCTGGAGACCGCGCTGGACATGGACAAAACCAAACCGACCATCGTGATGATGCACCACAACCCGGAGTTGGACGGCAAGGCAGGTGGCGGCCTGACCGAAACCAAAGCCCTATTTGATATTCTAGTCCCGCGCAGGCAGGTGAAGATGGTCGTCTTCGGGCACACCCACCACGTGGAGTTCAAGACCCACGAGGGGATTCACCTCGTGAACCTGCCTCCGGTCGCGTATCCGTTTGACGAGAAAGACCCAAGCGGCTGGGTGAGCATGCACCTAGCGAAGAAGGGCGTCGACCTCACGATCCACGCGCTGAACGGGCACAAGATGGATGGGAAGTCAGTTTTGTTGGATTGGCGGGTTTAGGGGTTAGATATTGTGGTGAGTGGGATGCATTGGCGGGGGTTACAAAAAGTAAACGATGAACCGTCAGTCAGATTTTACCCAGTCGGGTGATGTGCAAAATAGCCAAGATCGGTGGAGCGTTTCGGTTTTTGGGGACATGCGTTGTGGTTTTTGTCGGGCAAATTCTTAATGAAATCATCAGGAGTGGATTCGTTTGCAGGAATAACAGTAGCAACTATAGAAAATGTGACCCATCAAATACTTCTGACTGCCTAATTTGCAGTGGTGCATTGGCAAACTCGCACCGCGAAGGATGTGAGCGTTACCCACGATGACCCTTAAAGGGGGGGAAATGAACGACCAATCGTCCCGTATTATCCGCGCTTCGGGCGCGGCGGATGTTGCCCGAAAGCCCGACGCCCTATCGCGACGTGACTTTATGCTCTTATCCGGGGCTGTTGCTGCGTCCACGCTCCTCCCCGGCTGCGGGGGCGGCGGTACTTCGGGAGGCTCTAGAGCCTTTTTCTCGGCCAATAATGTCGTCGTCAAGCCCAACGTCGTCGTGTTGCCTGACGACAAGAGTGTCACGCTCTCGAATATCACTGACACTAGCGTAACTCTTTCCGGCAAGGTTCCCTCCTTGCAGCCCGGTACCATGCTAGTAAGCGGTGAAAGCCCCGGTATGTTGAGAAAAGTGATATCCGTTTCTCAAAACGGTGGCGCCACAACACTCGTCACGGAGATGGGCTCGTTCGACCAACTCTTTGAATCGGCTGACGTACAGTTCCGGCAACCTCTCACGCTCGCCGATGTGGCAAGCATCGATAATCACGGCTTCGACGTAAATAATAACCGCTCAGCGGGAGCGCCGGTAACCCGCAGCCCGGACGTGGATATTCCTCTTCATTTCAGGATCAAAGTAGGGAAGGATAAAGCCCCTAAAGAAGGGGTAGCAGAGGTCAGGTTTGACGGTCACTTCAGCGCCGATCTGGCTTGCCATCCGGTCTATATAGGGGGGGAACTTGAGTCCTTCGAGATTACCTGCACCACAGTGATCGCGGGTACGGCAAAGGGGACGGGCAAGTTCGCCATACCGCTGTTCAAGGAGGAGATAAACTACCAGACGTATCTCTTCACCCCTATCTTTCTGGGAAATGTGGGACCGGTACCCGTTTTCCTCCTCCCTGTACTTAGCCTGGATCTGGCCTGCAACGGCAAGTTTGAGGTCGGCGCCGAGGCAGAGTGTCCCTTCACCCTTACCAATGTAACGGGCTTTAGACTCATCAAAAACGGCTCTGGATTTGACCGAACCAATATCCAGCATTCGAGTTTCACGGGCGACCCGACGATACCCAACTTGTTCGCAGACCTAAAGTTTGAGTTTACACCGTTGCAGGTCGATCTCCAAACAAGCTTTGACGGAGTTATAGGACCGTTCGTAAAGGTTTCGACGCCAACTTTCGAGCTAAAGTTGAAGGGTTTCGCATCCGGGCCGACCGCAGGAGACGTCGATGGAGAACTGAACGCAATCGTCCGGGCTACCGTTGGAGCAAAAGCCGGCCTCGGCTCAATCGAGCCGCCCGGATTGCCAAAGGTGTTCAGTTCGAAATTCCCTCTCTTTGAAGTAGCTTTTGTCGATGAGAAGTTTCCGATCAAGAAGATCACGTTCGATTCTGGTACGGGCGACATCAGCGTTCATTAGCGGCGGCAGACCTTCGGGGGACAAAGCATCTGGCAGCTCGATCGCGGTGACGACCCACTAGCCCCAAGGCCGTGCGATACCAACAGGGACGAAAATCATCAGGCTCCGCGTACTGGAGTAGTACGAGGGACGGGTTGGCGCGGAGAAGATCGTGGCACTACGGCGGCGGCGTGCACTAAGAGGAGATCGACATGGCAAAACACACAATTGATCACAGGTTTACCCGACGCGACCTCGCGACGCTGGCCGGAGCTGCCGCGTTAACGCTGGTTCCAGGCTGCGGCGGTGGCGGCGCTGCCACCAGTGGGCGAGGCGCACTGATCGTGACGATCCACTGGCCCGCGAGTCGAGCGATCCCGGCGGATACGCAGAGCGTCAATTTCAGGGTACAGGTACTCGAGCCGGATGAAGGCTTGATCGTCGTGCAAAAGGTGGTGGCTCGCCCGACAGGGCAGACGCTGTCCCAGGCGGTCCTCGATCACGTCCCGTCTGTGAAGGTGCGCGTCATGGCGACGGCTCATCGCACTACCGACGGCACGGGCGAAGTCCTCGCGTCTGGCACTGCCGAGGTGCGCGTGACGGAGAACGGCAACGTGCCTGTCTCGATAACTCTCGGAGCCATCTCGAGGGTCGAGATTCAACCTGCAGCTATATCCGTCACGGTGAATCAGTCGATCCAGCTCTCCGCGCACGCATTCGACAGTCAAGGCAACGAGGTGACCGTTGCCTCCACCAGCTGGCAGTGGAGCATAACGCCTGGCACCATCGCGAGCATTGTGCCGAGCGGCAACTCGGCGCAGGTTACGGGCCTCGCCACAGGAGGGGCAATCGCATCCGTTGTTCTAACTGAAGCCGGCCTCAGCGCGAGCACCAACGTGACCGTATCGCCGTTCGTGTCCCCCATAAATGGCGCGTACCAAGGAATAGCTCTGTTATTCGACCTTTTAGACGCTTTGCCTGTGGGTAATCCCGTATTGACCCGCCTTGTCGTTTCGAGTCTACCGGACGGCCATGTCAAGGTGGTTCGGTTCTTTGTTACGAGCACCGGCAGCCTTCTTCAAAGAGACACATTTGTGTGCACGATCACGCAGGAAGGCCTTGTAGGGACCAAGACCCTAAGCTTTCCGAACGACTTAATAGCGACCATACAGGGCACGATCTCGGCGACCAAGTTCTCCGGCACGATCCTGTTTTTTGGCAACGGGGCGAGCAGCCCTGCAGACAACCGTCTTGTGTTTGATCTGCCGTCTGCGCCCTGACGGGCAAATTCTTCGAGAAGGGTTACTGCCTTGTTATGTGCCAGGAATCTGTTGACGATAGGATGTTACAATGCTTTGTGCTCGGTGGCTCGCAGTTCGCGGTCGTTCTGCGTCTCAGGGGTTCCTCTCGTCCCACTTTCGACGAGAGACTTTAACAAATTACTTTGTATAGTTTACAGGGGACTCCATAATACTAGGTCCATTCAGTTTTTTTGTCATCGGCATTCGTAAATTACAATACTTTCATATTCGGATTGAACTATGTGAACAGTTTCCGGAACTAAACGGGAGAGACGCGCTGATTGAGTGCGGCAATGTACAAATCCCGGCTCGGGGACCAAACACGGAAGGCAAAGAATGAATTCAATTTCAAGTTTAGCGGCCGTCGGCTCCATTGTGTTGCTTGTTCTGCAATCCCAACCAACGACATCCCAAAACCCTGTAGTCGACTACAAGAAATGGGTGAAGGTGACGTCTAAACCGCATGAGATCCACTCGTACACCTATCTCCTTTGCAGGAGCACGTCGCCTGAGGACCTTGAAAAAGAGAAGACCAACCCGCACCTCTCGGTGACGGACATGGCCTCGTTGAACAACACCAAGTTTATCATGGTCTACGTCAACAAACTCGGGTCCGTGGCAATGCTGCAAGACAAGAAGCCTGTCTATCCGGTGGGCAGTGTGATCGTGAAAGAGAAGCATCCGACTGCTACCAGTTCCACCCCGGAACTGCTGACCGTCATGCGAAAGCGCGAGAAGGGGTTCAACCCGACCCACGGCGACTGGGAGTACATCACGCTGGACGGCGCCTCTCAGAAGGTCACCTCCGCCGGCAAACTGCAAAACTGTCAGAAATGCCACGAGCGGTGGAAATCGACAGACTACGTGTCGCGGGAGTATTTGAGTGAGGTTATGCGGAGCAAGTTGAAATAGGGATTCGTGATTGTCGTTGCCGTTGGTAGGGGCGCAAAGATCTTTCGCCCGCCGTAAAATGGTTGGCACTACGGACATTTCGCAATAGTCGGTGACCCAAGAATGTGCAAATCAGGGCGAAAAATCTGTCGCCCCTACGCCACGACCCGATCTCGTTCTCGATCAAAACATAGCGGACGACCGGGCTGGACACATGGTTCCGCCCCAACGCACTCTATACATTTAGCTCTCTGGGCGAAGATGAACGGCAAATCGTAGGGACAGGTTTGAAACCTGTCCGATGTACCCGCAACGTTGGGTCCGTACGCTGATATTACATTGCGGTGGACGCGGATGGGTCTGAGACCCATCCCTACAACTTGGTCGGAAAATATCGACGGGCGTTGTAAACCGACTCTCCCATTCTCTCATTCAATTACCCGGCGAATTGGGCGAAAAATCTTTCGCCACTACTTTTTCAACCGCGGATCCTTCAGCACTTCTTCCACCGCGCGTTCTACCTGCGGATCTCTGCCGGCCATAGCATCCGCCGGCGTATTCTCGACCCGAATGTCGACCGGGACGCCCCAGTTCTCCATGTCTTTGCCGGAGTTGGTGAAGCAGCCGAGGTGCGGAATGCGGCAGACCGTGCCGTCGAGCAGCGGGAATCCGTAGGTGAAGATGATCCAGCCCATGGTCGGTTCGCCGACGATCTTGCCGAGACCCAACTCGCGGAATCCGTTGGCGAAGACCTCTGCGTCGCTCAGCGCCTCGCCGTCGGTCAGCAGGATGAGGGGTTTGGTGTAGGCTCGTTCCGGGACTGCGAACGGTGTCTCCAGCCTCGGGGCGAACGTGAAATAGTGCTTGTTGCGCTCAATCATGCGGAGCAGACTGTCGTGGGTATCGCCGCCCATGTTGCCCCGCACGTCGATCACCATGCCCTCCTTGCGTTGCCCGATGCTGTAGAGGTCGCGCTCAAATCGATTACGCGCATCATCGCCCATGTCGGAGACGTGCAGATAGCCGATTCGGCCGCCTGATGCCTTCTCCACTGCCGCTCGTCTACCATCGATCCACTGCTCATAGAGAAGCGCCTGATGCGCCGCAATGGTGATCGGTTTGATCTTGACCGTGCGCGCGCCTTCCAACGATGGCTTGCTATTGACCTTCAAGACGACCGTGCGATTAACCTTGTCCGTCAATGCCTGGTCGAGGGTTGAGTCGGCGAGCACGGTCGCATCGTCGACTGATAGGATGTACTCCCCAACCCGCAATCGACTCTCGTCTCGGTCGGCGGGGCTGCGCGGAGTGACGGAACTGATTCGCACCCCGGGACCGGCGTACTCCGAATCCGCGATCACCCCGAGCATTCCTGTGGCGCGAGCGGGTCGGGTGGTCGCGGCGTTTCGAAAACCCGTGTGCGACGAATTCAACTCGCCGAGCATCTGGGTGAACAGGTAGTCGAAATCGACGCGCGTGGTCACCTGATCAATGAGGCCGCGATACTTTGCGCCAACCGCCAGCCAGTCGACCCCGTGGAACGTCTTGTCGTAATACCAATCGTTCAGCTTGCCCCAACCCTCGTCGAAGATGGCCTTGTAATCCACAATTCGGTCCGTCTGCATTCGCACGGTGAATGCAACTGCGCCCGGCGTGGCCGTCTTGGTCATCGACTTCAGGCTCTGTGCGGTGCTGATGTAGTAGACCTTATTGGAATCGGCCGACCACTGCAAATTGCGCGGACCCTCACCGGTGGTGAGTCGCGTGGTGGAACCGCCTTCGATTGGCGTTAGCCAGAGGTCCGTCTGCCCGCGAGGGCCTGCCGTAAAGGCGACTGACTTGCCGTCTGGCGAAACCTTGAATTCCACGACTCCGCCTTCGGGAGCCGTCACCGATTTCGCTCGCTTCTCGATCTCATCCGGGTTGATCTTTACGTCCACCGGCTTCTTTTCGGCGGGTTTGGCCGGTTCGTCATCCTCATCGAACTTCTCTTTTTCCTTCTCCAGGCTGACGGAGTAGAGCGAGTATTTACCGCTGTCATTGATGGTCTCAATGTCTCGATTTCGGTACCGATTCGAGCGGAATAGCAGCTTTGTGCCATCCGAAACCCAGTCCGGAAGTTCGTTGCTGCCGGGGTGATCGGATACGTTGATCGGCGTGCCCACCTTAACGGGCACCGCATCTGCCGAGACCCGCGCGACCCAGACATCCATCACGCGAATGGCGTCCTCTTGATTGTAGGCGAGCCACTTGCCATCCGGAGACCAGTGGACTGTCTCGATTTTCGGGCCCTTCACGGCGACTTGCTCATCCTTGCCATCCGGCCGAATCAGGTGGATGGAGGTGTTCGGCGACCGCAGGAACGCGATCCACTTGCCGTCCGGCGAATAGGTGGGGAGGGAATCGATGCCATCGCCGGCCGTCAGCGTTTTGACGTCCTTCGTGGCGATATCCATGCGGTAGAGCTTGAAGCGTCCGGTCTGGTTGGAGGTGTAGACAATGGACTTTGAATCGGGCGACCACGTGACCCCGATCTCCCGCGACGGTGTATCGGTCAGGCGTTTGGCCTCGCCGGGTTTGTCATTGGTCGCGAGGAAAATGTCGCCGCGAATGATCACGGCGGTGTGCTTGCCGTCTGGCGCTACGGCATATTCGCTCACGTTGGTGTTGGAGTAGTTGGCAAAGGTGGTTTTGGGTCCTTTTTCGTCCGTGCGGCAGAGGATGAAAACCTCTTTGGCGGGTCCGCCCGTGACCGGCGTGGTGCAGATTCGATTGTCGCACTCATACGCCAGCATCTGTCCATTTCGCGACGCGGAGAGGTAGCGCACGGCATCCATGGGATCGTTCACGACGCGCACCGGATTGCCGCCAGTCGCGCCCTGTTTCCAGACCGTCATGGTTCCCGCCCGCTCGGAGCAATAGTAGACCGTTTTGCTGTCGGCGGACCAGGCTGGCCACATGTCATTGCGATCGCTATCGGTCAACTTTCGGGGCGGTGCGGACCTGTCCACCGGGGCGATGTAGACGTCGTAATTCGCCGACCCGCGGTATCCCTTGCGAATGACATCCGCCAGCGCCCCCCGCGTATAGGCGATCCACTTGCCGTCCGGCGAGAGGCTCGCGAGGATGCTCTTCACGGTATCGGTGACCAGCAGATGCATGCGACCCGAAGGCAGGTCCAGCCGATAGAGGCTCGGGTAGCGCGTCTCTCGCGCGGTCATCACCAGCAGCGCCTTACCATCGGGAAACCAGTCGCAGAGGGTGGTTGTGGAGCTGTGAAAGGTGATCTGCTTTGCCGTGCCGCCGACCGACGGGATCACAAATATTTGTGATCCCCCTTCCCGGTTAGAATTGAACGCAATCCACTGCCCATCCGCCGACCATCGAGGGTTGTTGTCATAGCTGTCGTTGGCAGTCAGCCGGGTCGCCGCGCCACCGGCCACGAGGGTCACCCAGAGGTTGCCCTGATACCCGAAGCAGATCTTGGCGCCATCCGGCGAGAGCGAGGGCATGCGCCCAATGCGAATAGGCTTCTCCGCCACCGCCGCAAGCTGAGCACGGGAGGCGACAGGCAAGAGAGAGAGGATAATTGCAAACAACAAGATTAGGCGGGACATGTGGTGGGGTCCTCCGGGGTTGGGAGAGTGGTGATTGTTGGAGTTTATTTTACTCGGTTTTGGTCGGTGACAGAGGAGTGTATTATTTTTATAGCCTGGTGAAGCAAGGGTTCGACATTACAATTCCCTCGTTGGTCGCGAAAAAGAAACGCCGCATTTTCATGGTAATCGAGATAATGCGTGGAGCAGGAGTTTGCTCGAAAGTTAACGAATTTATTGATGATTTTGGTAAAACTCACTCGGTTGGGGTCACCTTAATCGATGATATCTAAAGATGCAACGATGTCACTAGCCAACCATTCGTTTATATTTGGAGGGTCTCATGCCTATTTCAGATGATCAAATTCGGGCGTGGCTTGAAGAAGGGTCACCATTCGATCAAAGTAAACTCAGTTCGGTCGTAGATCGAATATACGCTGAAGAAGGAAGAATGGCGGCGGGAAGTAGTTGGGACAAATTTATCGTATTGCTCAAGTCGTCCTCCAAAAGTTTTCGAGCTTTTCTCGGGCGTAACGAGCATGCAGTTGCGGCGGTTTCCCTTGCCGTGATTGTGGTATCCGAAGTAAGTGCAAAACATCAATTTGACCCGGAAGAAGCCCATCTACTTGCGTTAGGTGTTCTTCATGCAATTTTGCAGGTTGGCACTAAGTGAGCTTTTATGCAGAATGCTGGTGTAGTTCTCGCACACTATATTTTCCCAACAACTCCGCCGACGATCTTGGTGGGGGCTCAACGGGTCAGCATAACGTTTCGTTGGTAACTGAACGTGGATGTGCCATTATGCACGAAAACAGCCATATTGCTGTGCACCACACGACGACCTATGGTGCGTTGATCATGTGGATGGAGGTTGCACTTGTGCATTGTTTCGGTGAGCTGTCCCTCCCATTTCCCCAGCTAAAAAGTATTCCATTAATTAATTTTGCAAAAGCAGATACACCAAATAAATGCTACAAGAAACTTTTTGAAACCGTAATGTCAGAAACGACTATTCCTTTGCGAATGAAGTGGGCTGAACCTTTTTTTCGTTATAAATTACGGCAAGCTGCTAAAGACCTTTGGCAGAATTATCATATTCTCCAATATTTGAGATTCGATCTACCTGCCAGTGAACTGACACATATAAAGGCAGCATTTCTCGACGTAACTGGTGGGTTTCACCGCGAGTATTCACGATGC
>JBDUAM010000505.1:0-5467 GCA_040004655.1 Chthonomonadales bacterium
GATTAATCAAACACACTCATTCGAAGGCGGCGATTCGGGAGATCATGTCCGTAAAGTCCGACGGGGACGGGGCTGAGTCTCTCGACCAAATTGTCGCAACTCTGTTCTTTCGATTTCCGGAGCTGGTTGTTCTTACGGCTGACGGAATGAAAGGCGGTCGAACGTTGCTGGCGGGACACTTTTTTACGGCCGGAGAGATTCCGAAGATTCTTGCCGTGTTTAGGAAGTTGGCCAATAGTAAGAATAAGTCCGTGGTCGAGGCTGCGAAGAGGTGTGCTGCGGCATATCAATGTAGCTGAAAGCTGAATACGGCAAGGTCAACGGCGGGCGAAGGTTCTGATTAGTTGTTCGAAGTGGTCGGGTTGGTCGAGCCAGACGGTGTGGCGGGCGTTGGGGACGGTTGTCATTCTTGCTTGGTCGAGTTGGGCGAGGAGTTCTTCGGCGATGAGGCGGTACATGTGTGGACTGTTTTCTCCGCAGACGACGAGGGTGGGGAGCGTTAGCGTGCGGATGCTGCTGCGGGAGAGGTAGCTGACGTTTGGCTCCTGCTGCAGGGCGAGGCGCATCTCCCAGGAGTTCTGCATTAATGCTCGGCGCATGGGTGGCGTGAAGGCGGCGAAAGTGCCGGGACCATTGAATCCGTCCAGCAGGAGGCCGATGGCGCGTTCGTCGTCACCGGCGTCGAAGGCGAGTTTAGCGGGATGCCAGGCATGATCGAAGAATTCGTCCGTCAGTTTTTCGCCATTTGCCAGATCCTTTAGCCAGCCACGGAGCGCGGGTTCGACGAGAACGAGTCCACTGATTCGTGAGGGATCGAGGAGCGCGGCGTGCAGTGCGGCCGTTCCACCGAAACTCGACGCAACAATCACGGCTTTTTGAACACTCAATTGGATAAGAAGCTCCAGAAGATCCTCGGCGTCGAGCAGGGGGGAGTAGTCCTTCTGGGTCCATCGAGTGGCGTTGGGGTAGTTGTATCGTCGGCTGTAGGAGATTGTTCTGAAATCGCCGCGCAAGCGGCGCTGGATGGCTCCCCAGGTTCGGTAATCGCCGAGGCTTCCGTGGACGAAAACAATTGGATCGCCTGATCCGCTCTCGTAGACTGCGAGCTCGGCTCCATTGACTTTGTAGGTTTGCAATCGGCTGGATGGCAAGATGTGTCTCGATTTAAATGAAATTATCTGGCCATGCAGGTTTAATCCATGCCCTTATAGGATATTATGAACTGTGAATTTGAAAATGAAACTTTGGCGTAAATCAGGGAGGATCGTGTGAAGTTGAGAAAGACCTATGGCCTGTCAATTGCGGCGGCTTGTTTGGCGTTAGGAAGTTCCTACGGGTTTTCCACGGCGCAGACCGGTGCAAAGAAACCGACGAAGAGCTCCACTCAGGCAAAGCCGACACCCGGCGTGAAGGCTGCACCCAATGCGGCACAGATCGCGCTTGGCAAGAAAGCCTATGAGTCGAATGGCTGCGGCGGATGCCATGCCATTAGTGGGAAGGGTGGCAACGCGGGTCCGGACCTGACCAATACCGGCGGAAACAAGGCGCACACGGCGGCGTGGTTTACCACGCAGATTGTGACGCCGAAGAAGAATAATCCAGGCAGCACGATGCCTCCGTTCCCAGGGATCAAGGCAGCCGAGTTGACGGCGCTTTCTGTCTATTTGACCTCGCTTTCGCCGTCCACCGTTGCTGCGATGCCGGGAGGGGCGAAACTTGCTCCGCCATCACCGCTGCTGGTTGCGAAGATCGAGAAGGCTGGCGGAACGGTTCGACAGATCGCGCAGAACGACGATCATCTGGAAGTCGATTTCCACATGACGGGTCCGACGGTGACGGATGCATCCATTTTGCCACTGGCTACGTTGAAGAACGTGGTCGAGTTGAATCTTGGCAAGACGAGTGTTACGGATGCCGGGCTGGCGCATATCAAAGGCATGACCGGGCTGACCATGCTGCACCTTGAGAACAGCAAGATCACCGACAAGGGGCTTGCCATGTTGATGGGTATGAAGAACCTGACGTACTTGAACCTGTACGGCACGGCCGTGACGGATGACGGCATTCAGGAGCTCGCCTCGTTGCCCAAGTTACAGAAGTTGTATGTGTGGCAGACCAAGGTGACCAAGGCCGGCGCGGACAAGTTGAAGGTCGCTCTGCCGAAGTTGGAGATTGTGCTGGGGTTTGACGCTAAGTAGGGCTTTTTGTCTGAATGGGAGAGTGGGGGAAAGGGAGAATGGGGGAGTTTGGTTCCTGCGTTTTCTGTTTTTTCTGGTAGCTTGTACTTGTAAGTGAATATGTAGCTGAGCCTGCTGGATTCGATGGGGATTATTCCATTGGGTCCGGTGGGCTTTTTTTTGTGTTGTGTGGTTTGGGTCATGGTCGCCGGAGTGGGATGAGTTGAATCCATTTGGGTTGCGGGTGACCCGGGCAGGTCTGAGACCAGCCCCTACGCTTGGTGGAATGTTCCAATAGGAGAAGGTGGTATATGGTTAACAGCGTCATCTTGCTCGCATTGATCCTGGCGGGTTTTTCATTGAGTTGTGTTGTTTGGGTCAAGGTCGCCGCAGTTGAGATTGCCGGAATCCATGTTGGTTGTGGGTGACCGGGCGGACACGTGGGTCGCGCCTCTACTGTCGGCTTGAATGGGAGAGTGGGAGAGTGGGAGAGTGGGAGAATGGGCAAGCTTCGGATTCTTACGTCAAGTGATTGAGATGGACCATTCTGTGAACTTGCCGTTGTGATCGAATTTTATGGTTAGCCAAGTGCTGTCTATGCCGAAAGAGTCTGGGCCAATCAAGTATCTGTACTGGGAATGTGACTTTGGATTTGAGGGCTTGAGATCTACTCCGGTTTTTGGGTCGAGATAAATTACAGTGTAGGGTTCACCCAATAGGCCTTTGACGTTGGTTTGGCTGTCGCCGGGTTTGATGTAGTTGTTGAAGATATCGTTGAGCATGTGTCTTCTCTGGTTGTTTTTTAGACCTTCACTTGTCGATTTTAGCCATAGGGGTCGGTCAAATGGGATAGCGGCGAATGGTTGGAAGACAACGATGTAGATGCCGTACATTGTGGTGAGGGTGAAGAGTAGAAATATGAAAGCGGCGAGTTTGGTTTTGTTGAGGCGTGCGAATTTTGATTTTGGAGGTATGTGGGTTTTTGGCAGTGGGGAGTTTTCTGTTGACATTTGGGAGCCTTTTAAGTTTCTTCATTGCCATTCGTAGAATCGAAGAATACCGTCAATGCAGCCGATTGCGATGAACCTCATGTCTTTCGATATATCAGTACAGGTTACGCCATTCCAGTTCCTAGCATTCTTGATCGTTACGCCTCCCAATTTTATATCATACACGGCGTATCCCTGGCTCCACATTGGAATTAACAGGCGCTTGTGGTCTAGAGACTGGTAAATGTTGATGCCACCTTGAGGGATAGTGACTGACTTGATAAGTTTACCGGTGGAGAGTTTCCAAAATCTAATGACGTGGTCGTTGCCTACGGAGGCGACACTATCGTCGGGTAGCGGAAGGATATTGCGAACGGCGCGTTGAGCGCCCATTAGTCTACGGACCAATTTTCCACTGGACAACTGCGTTACTGCGTTCCCAAGTTTTCCAGCGCCAGATAGCAAATATTTGTTGTCTGACGTGAAGGCAAGCGCCATGACGCCTGACTTATGCAATGGCAGGCGATACAAAAGTTTTGACGTTGTAACTTCCCATACCCTTACGTCGCCATTCACACTTCCGGCTGCAATTAGTTTCCCGTTTGGAGAAATGGCGCCGGATGAGATACAAGTTTCGTTCACCTGATTTGAATCTGTTATCTTAATTGTCTTCAGGCAATTGAGGAGATTAGCGCTCCAGATCTTGATCGTTGAATCATAGCTGAAACTGACAAATTCGCCATCGTGTGGCCCAGATATGAACTGCGAGGCGTGGTCGCGGTGCATCATCAGTCGCACTGGAGGTCGGGTTACATTTCGCCAGATGGATGCTGCGCCAGCTTCTCCGCCAACGACGACTCCATTCTTTCCAAGAATCATAATGGCGCTTATGGAGCCCACCTTGCCGGGTTCTTGCATTGTTGGACTTATCTGAGAGAGAGCCGGTCGGGAGCAAGCCAATGCCATTTCTGCAATGAGAAGACAGATGTGCAATTTGGAAGTTCTGATTGCAAATGAAATTGAATGCACAATGCCCATTGATACGGAAAATCCTAGAATAGTGAACCTGAAGGAGTCACCTGATTTTAGATAGTCCATTTCGTGTCTCGTGGGGTCTGGTTTTGGTCACAGTTGGTTGCTTGATAACGAATGATAGCATAGATGCACGAATGGGGGAGTTGGTTTCCTGCGTTATCTGTTTTTTCTGGTCAGTTGTTCGCGTAGTTGTACATTGAAGGCGCCCGTCGGGTTTGATGGGAGGGTATTCCATTGGGACCGGCGGGTTTTTTCTTTGTCGGGTTTTCTGTTGTGTCAGTGGAATGAGATGTACCAATCTAAATACTTGCGGTTGTGATCGAATTTTATGTTTAGCCAGTTCCAGTCGACGCCGAAGAACTGTTGGCCAATCAGATATTTGTACTCAGAGATTGATCTTGGATCCGAATAATTGAGATCGTTGTGGGTTTCTGGGTCCTGCGAGATGATGCTTTCCGGTTCACCCAATAGGCCTTTGACGTTGTTTTGGCTTGCGCCGGGTTTGATGTATTTGTTGAAGATATCGTCGACCATGAACCTTCTCTGGTTGTTTTCCAGCCCTCCACTGGACGATTTTAGCCATAGGGGTCGGTCAAATGAGATAGCGGCGAATGGTTGGAAGACAACGATGTAGATGCCGTACATTGCGGCGAGGGTGAAGAGTAGAAAGATGACTGCGGCGAGTTTAGTTTTGTTGAGACGTGCGAATCTCGATTTTTGGGATTTGAGAGTTTTTGGTTGTGGTGGGTTTTCAGACGACATATGTGGTCTCTGTTTTAAGTGGATGATCGGTCTGGCTTAGTGCAAAACCCATCGCCATAGGAAGAAGAGCGCGCTGATCACTATTACTCCAATTATTGACATAAAGAGGATGAAAAAAGCCATGTCGGACTTGTTGCGTAGGTCGATGCCGGTCATGAACATTGAAACCACGAAGGCCATGAAGTAGCCGAAGAATAGTATTCCACCGGTGCCGAGGAGCCCCATCCAAAGATTATTTGACATCGATTTCAATTCCTCAACGTTCCATCATTCCACGCGGTGCGCGTTTGTGCCATCAATCGATACCAACCACAGTTCGTTTCGATCCACTGTCATGGCGATGTTTTTGCCATCTGGCAAGAATACTGGATGTGAGCATTGTCTTCCGAGAGTTGTCACCTGACGTAAGCCTGTACCATCCCGATTGACAATCCACAGTTCATATTTGTACTCTATTTTCCTATCCGACGAAAACACAATTTCAGACCCATTGGGCGAATAACA
>JBDUAM010000139.1:0-5449 GCA_040004655.1 Chthonomonadales bacterium
GCCCTCACCGATGGCGACGACAATCGATCATTCCTCGGGTTTGATTCGTTGATGTTTAGGCGACAGCTATAGTCTGCTATTTGGCGCAATGCTCTATTTGGAGCAAAGTCGAAAACATAACACTCTTCCTTCAAAATCATCTCTTCATTTGGCCGTTCACCACTCGGATTGCTGATGGTCCAGGGGGATTGAACACGAAACGCAGCCTGGAAGTATGTTTCGGGTGTGGATGAGTTGCGAAGCATGAAAATACCGGACCACGGTGGGACTGTGACACCTGTAGTCAATTTGCCACAGGAGAGCGTTATTGTCTTAGTAGTTAGCGGGTCGGCCATTGCTTTGCGAACTGGCGGTAGCGCGGCTACACCGATACCCGCCTGGGTACCCGCTGCCACGATAACCCTGTAATCATGAAAGAAACTGTTTTGACGCTGGCCCAGCATATTGTTCATTGCGTGACAGGCAGCAACACTTGGAAGAAACCAGAATGTGTGTGTTAGGACGGGCAGAAGCCGCGAATCTGAAAATGGCATGGGCGGCTTCTTTGCACCGAGTTTCAGGTTGTCTACTGTCGTGACCATGTACCCGCCGCGAATTAGATCAAGCCACTTTTGAACTTCATCTGGATGTTTAAAAGTTGCTTCCTTGCCTTCGCCCTTGGCGGAGAAGAACTCATTGAGATCAAACTCATTGAACTCACCCATAGCCGCAACTTCTCTGATGGAGTCGGGCATCTGGTAGGTCAGAAGCACCATTCGGGGGAGCGAAGCATAAGGATTATCTGCTCCTTCCCATTGATGCTTTGCTCGCTGTTCATCTGAGTATGTCCAGTTGTAAATCTGGTCTTCAATAAACTCTCCGGAAGCGATGGCTCGAAATGGTGTGCCGGAGAGATAAAGAAATGCTTTGGTCGTGATGGGAAGTGACCCTTCATCGTAAAGATCGAGGCCCTGCCCTTCTGCGAATTCCGCCTCCTTACTTTCTTCCGATTCAAAGAGGTCCTTAGCGTTTTCTCTCCAGGCGCCATAGTGGTACTCGTCCAGCACAATGAGGTCCCAGTTCTTGGCGTGAACGGTTTCGTTCTTCACTTTCATGCCGCCGGTCGTCTTATTTTTGCCCAGGTAGTCTTGAAAGGATCCGAAACAGACCACCGGTTTCGACCAGTCCGCATTCTCTGGGGCAAGACCGCCGGGGGAGCAGAATTGCCAGCCCGGAAAATCTACATGCCGAGCAAGGTCTTCTTGCCAAGCGCTCTGCACGGCCGGCTTGAAAGTTAGAACCAAAACCCTTTGCCAACCCATGCGCTGTGCGAGCTTGTATGCTGCAAAAGTCTTGCCGAACCGCATTTTTGCGTTCCACAAAAAATGGGGCGATTTGTTCACATTCTCTCGCACGAAATTCTCGAAATAGTTTGCCGTAATCTCCACGGCTTCGGCTTGCTCAGGGCGCATTTTGAAGTTGAGGGAACGGTATGCGTCCATTTGCGCCGAATTGCGAACTGCAAGTACAGCGGCCTTGATGGGTTCTACAGAACACTCGAACCACTCACCGTCCGGATTGGGAATGCCAGCGGCCCGAAGCTGACGATGCACGTCGCGATCCGTAAAATTGGAGCCGTCGCTCCTCATTGCTGACTCTTCGAACAGAATGGAATATGGCAATGCGCCCGGCCGCTTTGTAGGGTATTGATTTGCAACCCGTGACTGGACGTCACGAGTAGTGAACCCGATTTTTAATAACCCTGAATACTGTGGATTTGTGTCGGAATAGGCGTAGATTTTGGGGCTGTAGTCTGGCCTGGGAGGGAAAAAATCTTTACTCATCAATCAATCCTGCGGGACGGATCAAAGATTCGATGAAAATTTGCTCCTCCGCGTCTATGCCGTACTTCTGGTAGAGTTTCTCATCTGAAATACCCTCTATCAATGGTTGAACAGGCACATATCTGTAGACGCGAGACGATGCATCTTGACTTGGCTTACACAACAGAACCAGGAACCGAAATAATCTGGTTTGAATGTAGGAAATCAACGCCTTTGCGGGTTCGGCAGTGTCGAACGAGCCCGCAACCATATATGTTTCGGTGCAGGCACTATTTGGAGGAACCAAGAATGGTTTGCCTAGAATAGCATGAGGAAATGAGTCACTGCCGCTGCCAGCACGAGGTATGAGAACCTTGTACTTGCCTACTAATTCTTTGTTAGCTCCAAGATCGCTAAGTTTACAATAACCTATGCCCCCGTTTTGATAAAGTGTTATGCTTCCATCAAATGGGTTCAGTGCTCCCTTAAAAAGAGTGTCTAGCCCAAACGGTTTTCTTGAGCTAATCTGGCTGCTAATAGATTCTTCACCAAATTGTTGCACTTTGCGCAAAATCGGTATTGCCTCATTAAATCGGATAAAAATATTGCTGTCTGGTTCACGCAACGGTCTTACTGAGGTCGATGTGCCGGTCACCTTGGTATTAGTGACGACCTTGCAATCGCCGCGTTCATCGCGATTCCAAAGAAAGAAACATATACCGCCTTTGATTTGCACACCTGGGAATACGTCGGTTGCATCTGGATAGTCATGTATTTCTCGTATGCGGTTGTCGCCAAGCATAGAGTCCCGGAACTCGTCCAGCCCTTTCCCACCGGAGTACCAGCGAGCAGGGACAATCATGCACACGAATCTTGGATTTAGATTGCGAGCTTGGTCGATGAATAGTTGGTAAATTGGCGCCGCACTTGTACCAAAGCCACCGTCGCTTAATTGGTAGGGCGGATTACCGATTATCACGTCAAAGGTCATGTTGAACAGCCCTTCCGGTTCGTTGGTGTGAATAAACTCGTAAGCATGCGTCTCCAAACCGTCTTCCCGGTCGTATCCCTGCCTATTGGCTCCGCAAAAGCTGCAGCGCCCGTTAACCCAGTTGTGTTCAATGCGCCTGTGTAAGATATTGCCGTCTTCTGAATCGAATCTACTGCTAACGGAGTACTTACCGTTTGCTTTCTTCGAGCAATAGAGAGAGCGACGCGTTAGCAGGGCCGTAAGTTCTGTAATGGCGATACCGAACAGTTGCTTGGTAAAGATGTGATCAATGCGTTGTTGCTTGTCCGTAATTTCGTGTTCGAGCCCTTTATCCAGCCGTTTTGCGATCTCCCGCAAGAAGATTCCCGATTTGGACACGGGGTCAAGGAAGCGAGCGCTTTTGTCGGTCCACAGCTCCTGGGGTAACAAATCAAGCATCTGGTTGGCAACGTACGGTGGTGTGAAGACTTCGTCATTGCTGAGGTTTGCTAAACATGTCAGGACGTCTGGATTGTAGTTATTGGCCGAAAGCATGAGCTGCCTCGAGAAAATGTACTAACGGGAATTCTGCTACTGGCCTAGGTAAGAACGCGTCTTTGCCGAGATCGGAGACCTGCCGTTCGGCTGGTTCCTCAAATAGCGATAATTCTTCGGCCTGCTCCTTGGGTGTTAGGTCACCAAATGTAAAGTCTCGCCTTTTGAGTTTGCTTCCACTTACGAAGGACCATTCGGAGAATATGATCGGCCCCGGTCGGTACCCTTCTGTCATTAAGGTAAGTGCGTCTCCCCAAACGATGTTTCGATTAAGTATGTATCGAATGGTCTCTCGACATTTGTTTTTTGCTTTACCGTCAAACAGTTTCGTGTAGCTCCACTCAAAGACACCGAAGAGGCGTTGTCGGCAGTGTTCAACGTTATCTTCAAGGATGTCGATGCCATAGAGGGATGCAACTGCCGAGGTTGCGTATCGTTCATATTCCAATTGTGAAGATGCGTAGCGGGATTCCACGACGGCAAGTTTGCGTTCAAGGATTGCAACAAGGAAGTTGCCTGTGCCGCATGCAGGTTCGAGGAAACGGGAGTCGATGCGTTCGGTCTCGTTCTTGACGAGATCGAGCATGGCGTTGACTTCACGCTTGCCTGTAAGGACCTCTCCGTGGTCCGCCACCCTTTGTTTTGAGATTACTTGATTAGACATCGGCTTCTACTGAGTTACTCCGTGCGCAGCATGATATTCGGAAATATTTGTGTTGGAATTGTTCGTTGGGAATTGGTTGGTTATTCGTTTTTGGGGGTCGGGTTACCTGCTTTCGAGGGTTGTGGGGTCCGGGAGATTTACGGCGGGCGAACGACTGGGCGATGCCCCACAGACGTCAAGGGCGACGGCGAACGTCAAAAGCAGATCCTTCCGTTCGTCAGGATGACGGCGTGGGGCAACGGCGAGGGCGGGGTCAGCGGCTCCTCTTCTCACAGGGGAGAAGAGGTCGGGTGATGAGGGCTTCGGCGTTGTAATACGGATTCGTTGTGGTCGACGGGAGTTTTACGGCACCCTCATCCTCGGTCCTTCTCCCATGGGCGAAGGATGCACGGCGTGGGCAAGGGCACCCTCATCCTCGGTCCTTCTCCCCTGGGCGAAGGATGCACGGCAACGGCGAGGTCGATGGCGGGCGAATAATCATTCGCCCGTACGGGTGGTAATTGGCAGTCCTTCGAGGGACAAAGGGTGAACAGACATTTGCATGGAGGTTGGGGAATGAATCGACTATTTACTACTCGGGAGGCGGCGGCTCGGCTGGGGGTTTCTGTGAGTTGGATCAAACTGCTGAAGAAGCGGGGGGCGTTGGTCCCGGCGAATGAGGCAGAGCGAACGTGGGTTAGCGCGCCGATGTTGTTTCGGGCCGAAGACATCTATGAACTTGATGAGCAGCGGGCGGAGAATCCGGAGGGGCAGGCTTACCGGATGAACATGAATCGGTGGGGAAATCGGACGGATGCGAGTCGGCTGCCGTTGATGGTGCAGAAGTATCACGACGATATTCCGGACAGGTATTTTGGGACTGTGGAAGTCGCGGAGATGCTGGGCGTGGGTATCGCGACAGTATCGCGGTTGGCGATGCGGGGGTGGCTTCCGTGTGTGCAGAAGCATCCTGGTCGGCGGGGATCGCGGTTGTGGTTTCGGAACTGGGACATTCAGGCGCTGTACATGAATGAGGAGTATCAGAAGTATCGACGGGCTTATGATGCGGGGCGTCGCGGGGAGCGGAAGGAGCGCGGCGAGTGGGAACCGGAGTGGAAGCATGTGTTGAATCCGGATGAGTGCAATGACGGGCGGAGATCGGTGAAGATCAACCATGGGAAGTACTTTTCGGTTAGACAGGCTGCGCAGGTCCTGGGGATTAATATGAGCAACGTGCGTCGATTGATTTACACGGGTCGGTTGAAAGCGTCGCATGTTCCGAAACGTCGCGGGCATGAGTATGTGTGGCGTCAGCAGTGGCGAATATTGAAGGTCGATTTGTATGCGTTGTTAAGGAATGAGGATTATTTACGGAGGTCGAGTTTTGTGAAGGGCGGAGTTGGGAATGGGAGAAACGGCGAAGGCAAGGTCAAGGGCGCCCTCAACCTGCCCTTCTGAAAGCTGAAAGTTGAAGGGTGA
>JBDUAM010000064.1:0-18390 GCA_040004655.1 Chthonomonadales bacterium
CGATGAGACAACACCGGTCGAAGCGGCGCTCATGTGGGTGGTAAAGCTCGACAAGGGACCATTCACCGGACGCGAACAGATCGCGGAGGTCAAATCCGGCGGCGCGGGACGCAAACTTGTTGGAATCGTTCTTAGGGAGCGTATCGTTCCTCGACAGGGGTATAGTTTATTAGTAGGGGATAAAGGAGTCGGGATGGTTACCAGCGGGGTCTTTTCTCCGACCATGGGATGCGGTCTGGGCATGGCATACATCAAGGATGGTTATCACTCACCAGAGTCCACCGTGAAAGTACTGATTCGTTCATCGCAGTATGATGCAGTCGTCGTGGCGAAGAAGGACCTGTTGAAACCCCTCACAGTTTAGTCCATCAAAAGAATTCGAGCCTTAGGAGCAGTGCAAAATGGGTGTTCCCTCAGATCTGAAATATAGCAAATCACATGAGTGGGTTCGCGTCTCTGGAGACACCGCTACTCTAGGTATTACCGACCATGCGCAGGAAGAACTCGGCGATATTGTCTATCTTGATCTCCCTGAAGTCGGACGAATCATCGGTAAGGAATCTATCTTTGGCGCAGTTGAATCGGTCAAGGCTGTCTCTGATCTGTACAGTCCGGTGAGCGGTGAGGTCATAGAAGCTAACACTGTAATCGGCGACGCTACAGAGACGGTCAATCAAGACCCGTTCGGGGACGGTTGGATGGTAAAGATCAGAATGTCAGATACATCTGAACTCGCAGAATTGATGACTGCTGAGGAGTATGATCACCTTATCGAATCCAGTGCACACTAATCGCACATGACGATTTTCAGCCGGGGAGGATAATTTTCCGCCTCGGCTATATAACGTCTTAAAGTATCCCCATTCCACCTGCGTATCTAACTGCAGTGCAACGAAAGAGCCAGTTACATGTTTAGCCAGAAATCCGAATTTATCCAACGGCATATTGGTCCCAAGCCTGCTGAAGTAAAAGATATGCTCTCCGTTGTCGGTGCGACGTCCCTGAACGATCTTGTAAATCGAACCTTGCCTGAATCCATCCGCAAAGCTTCAAAGCCCATTGGCAAATTCGTGGGTGATGGGATGTCGGAAGCAGATTCTCTTGCTCGCCTCAAGGAGCTGGCATCTGCCAACAAGATTGCAAAATCGTACATAGGAATGGGCTATTCGGATTGCTTCACACCATCGGTCATTCTGCGAAACCTGATTGAGGATCCACGGTGGTACACACCATATACTCCTTACCAGTCTGAGGTATCTCAGGGTCGACTAGAAGCGCTTCTTAATTTCCAGACGATGGTAATCGATCTTACGGGCATGGAGATCGCAAACGCCTCCATGCTGGATGAGGCAACCTCCGCTGCTGAAGCGATGACCATGAGCCTCGCTGTCAAAGGACATGATGGACGATCTCTGTTTGTCTCCACGGTTTGCCATCCACAAACAATAGCCCTTGTCAAAACACGGGCGGAAGCCATTGGCATACCGGTACTCGTTGGGTGTCACAAAGAGATCGATTGGTCGACCAAATTCGCCGGTGTGCTGGTCCAGTATCCGGCTACGGATGGCAGCATTGATGATTTCCGGTCGCTAATTGAAACCGCCCACGCACATGATGCCCTCGTCGTTACGGCCGCCGACATTATGGCGTTGAACCTCCTTATTCCACCAGGAGAGCTTGGAGCCGACATCGCTGTAGGCAACACACAGCGATTTGGCATCCCAATGGGTTACGGCGGTCCACACGCGGCTTATTTCGCAACGAAAGACGCTCACAAGCGCCTGATCCCAGGTCGTTTGGTTGGAGTTTCCAAGGACGCGGCTGGTAATCGCGCGGTACGTCTCGCCATGCAGACCCGAGAACAGCACATCCGACGTGACAAGGCGACCTCAAATATCTGCACTGCCCAGGCGCTTCTGGCCAACGCTGCAGCCATGTTTGCTGTTTATCATGGTCCAGAGGGCGTGCGAGCCATAGCAGAACGTATTGCGGCGAGAGCTACTCAACTCGCAAGTGGACTAAATCAAGTTGGATTTACACCAATTCACTCCAACTTCTTTGACACCGTTGCTGTTGTAACTGGCGAACATACGGACGTTATCTTGGCACGCGCTGAGACTAAGGGAATTAATTTTCGTAAACTTACAGCGTCGACCATCACGTTATCGGTTGACGAAACAACGTCGATAGCCGACCTATCGGCAATTCTTGACGTGTTCAAGCCGGGCAGTGCGGTCTCAATTGAAGAAGACACCTCGAATCACTTGCCAAAATCACTCCTGAGAACCAGTCCAACCCTTTCACATCCGGTGTTTAACAAGTACCACTCAGAGACAGAGATGATGCGATACCTGAATGAACTCATCTCGAAAGATGTTTCGCTGGCGCATTCAATGATCCCGCTAGGATCATGCACTATGAAGTTAAACGCTGCCACGGAAATGATCCCTGTGACATGGGCTGAGTTTGGTAAGATACATCCGTTTGCGCCAGATTCGCAGGTAAAGGGTTATAAATCCCTCATCGATGATTTGGAAGGCATGCTCTGCGAGATTACGGGCTTCGCTGCTGTCTCATTGCAACCGAATGCTGGCTCTCAGGGCGAATATGCCGGGCTTCTGGTCATTCGGGCTTATCACCATCATCGCGGTGATACAGGTCGAAATGTCTGCCTGATACCACAATCTGCGCACGGCACAAACCCGGCTAGCGCAGCTATGGTAGGCATGAAGATTGTTGTAATTAAGACCGATGGGGATGGCAACATTGATATCGATGACCTCCGAGCTAAGGCCGAAGAATACAAGGACGATCTTGCAGCCCTGATGGTAACTTACCCGAGCACGCACGGAGTATTCGAAGAGGGCATCGTGGATATTTGCAAAATCATCCACGAGCGCGGCGGGCAGGTTTACATGGATGGCGCGAACATGAATGCTCAGGTTGGGCTTTGCCGACCGGGTGACTTTGGTCCGGACGTCTGCCACCTGAACTTGCACAAAACTTTTTGCATCCCGCATGGGGGTGGGGGACCGGGCATGGGTCCGATTGGAGTTGCTTCTCACCTTGCGCCATTTTTACCGGGACATCCTGTGGTGGCTACAGGGGGCAAAGAGGGCGTTGGAGCGGTTTCTGCAGCGCCATTTGGCAGCCCGAGCATTTTGACAATTCCTTACGCATACATAAAAATGATGGGCGCTGCTGGTTTGAAATACGCAACTGAGGTAGCCATTCTTAACGCAAACTACATGGCAGCTCGGCTTGACCCGTATTTCCCGGTTCTCTACAAGGGTGCCCACGGATTTGTGGCTCATGAGTGTATTATTGACCTTCGACCGATCAAGGCACGCACAGGCGTAGAAGTCGAAGATGTTGCCAAACGCCTCATGGACTATGGATTCCACGCACCAACTGTCTCGTTCCCCGTGCCTGGAACCATGATGATCGAGCCGACAGAGAGCGAGCCGAAAGCAGAACTCGACCGATTTTGTGATGCGATGATCTCCATTCACGGTGAAATTATGGAGATTGAAGAAGGCAAAGCAGATGCTCAGAACAATGTTCTGAAGCGTGCACCACACACATGCATTGCTGTGACGGCAAATGAATGGGATCGACCTTATTCACGTGAAAAGGCGGCATATCCTGTTTCCGGCCTGATGCATAACAAGTACTGGGCGCCAGTTGCGAGAATTGATAACGTTTATGGTGATCGAAATTTAGTTTGCGCTTGTCCGCCTATAGAAGATTACGAGTAGTCGGTGATTGAAGCGCAGCGCTGGCGACTGATTTCGGATGGCGCAGGGGATCCGTCGTGGAACATGGCCATCGATCAGGCCATGCTTCAAGAGCTAAGTTCAGGCCTTCAACTTCCGGTATTACGATTCTATACGTGGTCGCAATCTGCAATCACTATTGGCAGATTCCAAAATGTTGACCGGACACTTTGTCTAGATGATATCCGCCGATTGGGCATTCCATTAATTCGACGCAGCACGGGCGGCAGGGGAGTGCTTCATGGCGGTGATTTGACATTTTGTATCGCTATCCTGAAATCTCACCTTCCAAAAACTAATCGCTCGAACAAGGATGTCTACCAGTACCTCCAATCGGGTCTCACGCGTACTCTGCAGAAATTACTTGGTCACGCGAGTAGAGGCGAAGATTATCCTTTAGGACCTAGTACTGGCAACTGTTTTGCAATTCAATCGGCTGCAGATTTGATTGGACCAGACCACAGCAAAATCACAGGAAGCGCCATGCGTGTTTACGACGATCGAATTCTCATTCAAACATCCATCGTACTCCGGCGAATTGTGGCCCAGGAATATTTGATGAATGTTTTTCGAGGTTCCCAGCCAATACAAAGTTATCCTTTTAGCCACATTTCCTGTGAAGATTTTAAGGAAAACGTGCTAAAGTCATACGAAGAGGCAGGATGCTTGTTCGTTCGTGGAGAATTGACCAGTAGGGAACGCGAACTCGCGAACGAATTCGCACTTGACCAGTTCCAACCGATCAATAAAGACGTGGCATTTGAGGTTATTGACTCGCGTAATTGGGTATGATATACTGCCCTGTGGTCATTGGCCAGATGTGAAAATGCCGACTGTCAGTTTCGACTAAACGCTTGAAAGTAACGCGGAAGTTCTCCATTTGAGAGAGCGAAACGTGAAGGGAGATAGTACCAGAAATGGCAAAGAAGATTCTGGCTGTTGATGACGAACGCCACATTGTCCGATTGGTTCAGGTGAACCTTGAACGAAGCGGATACGAGGTTGTCACTGCGTATGATGGCAAAGAAGCCCTCGAAAAAGTAAATTCAGAACATCCAGACTTGATTGTTCTCGACGTAATGATGCCTTATATGGACGGATTTGAGGTACTGCAGAACCTGAAACGAGAACCGGCCACACGAGATATCCCTGTGATCATGCTGACAGCAAAAGCGCAGGATGCGGATGTTTTCCGTGGATGGCAGTCCGGTGTGGACTGTTATCTAACCAAGCCATTTAACCCGATGGAGCTCATCGCCTTCGTGAAGAGAATTTTCTCCTCACTCGAAGATGGTGAAGATGGTGAAAAGCGGTACAAGATTTAGTTGGATTCATTTTGAGCGGAGTGTAATGGCGTGAGTGATAGTGCAAGACGAACAGCGTTGCTTTTGGGTGTAGTTACTGTTGCGGCTGGACTGGCAACAATCTCTGTACTTAGCTCACGTAAAGAACGAGTTTTGGCGTCATCTACAGAAGACGGCCTGAGAAGCGTGTCTGATACTCTCGACGATTGTTATTCCAAGTTGAAAGACATGCAGCAAAAACTCTCGACAATTGGACCAGCCCTACATTCAGCCAAAGGCTAATAGTCTAAAACAATTGATCTTTTCAGAGCGGATTGTGAGTGATCACAGTCCGCTCTGATTTGTTTATTGTCCTTTGATAGGCAATTATATAACGTCCGATAATGTATGTTATGTAATTTGTCGCTGCTCTGTTCCGCTAATCATGTATAATTGGAATGTCTGTTCAGGACCGGCAGTTCATTACGTGTCAATGTAGACGTAACAATGAGGGCCAAATCGTCATGAAGACCAGGTATTTTTTCTCATCAACACTTTCGTTTCTGCTATTGTCTTATCCAATTGCCCTTGTTGCGGCTCAGAATCCGCTGGTCACAGTAAATGTAGACGCCATGGCAAGTCGACACGCAATAAATCCCAACATCTACGGTACCGCATACGCAACTACGGACAATCTTATTGATCTGAACCCGGCGTTTCACCGTCTGGGTGGAAATAATACGACTCGATACAACTGGCAGATAAACGCGGACAATAAGGGTTCTGACTGGTATTTTGAGAGTATCCCTCTGGTAAGCGCGCTTGCAGGCGAAGCAGCCGAGACATTTCTACTGGCTACTAAAGCAGCAGGCGGCGTAGAGGCAGGCTTTACAATCCCGTTGATTAATTGGGTCGCGAAACTCGGGGCTAATCGAAACAAGCTCTCGAGTTTCTCCCAGGCGAAATATGGAGCACAGTCTGACGCAGATTGGAACTGGTTTCCTGACGCGGGAAATGGAGTTTATCAGTCCAACGGCAAGTGGATCACAGGAAACGATCCAAATGATGCCAACGTTGCTAATTCTTCGCTCTTTCAGAGCGGATTTGTCAACCATCTGATCTCGAAATTCGGTGTGGCGGGTTCAGGTGGCCTCAAATATTACATCATGGACAACGAGCCGAGCCTCTGGTGGGCCACTCATCGAGACGTGGCTCCCCTTGGCCAAACAATGGATGAGGCTCGCGATACCTTCCTCGACTACGGTCGTATGATCAAGAATCTGGATCCGAACGCAAAGATTATGGGTCCAGAAGAATGGGGTTGGACCGGATATTTCTACAGCGGGCGAGACCAACGTATCGGCAATACTGTAGGTTGGAGCAACCTTCCGGATCGCGCTGCACATGCTAACTGGGATTATCTACCCTGGCTATTGGATCAACTCCATCAGCGGGATGTCGCTGAATCCCGTCGAATTCTGGAGGTCTTCACTGTGCACTTTTACCCACAGGGCGGAGAATTTAGCTGGGATAGCTCCACAGCCATGCAACTGCGCCGGAATCGTTCCACACGAGCCCTCTGGGACCCATCTTATGTGGATGAAACTTGGATTGGTACTCCCGTGAATCTGATTCCGCGGTTGAAGAGTTGGGTGAATACTTACTATCCAGGTACCCAGATTGGATTAACGGAATACAACTGGGGCGGTGAAGATAATATCAATGGCGCGACTACGCAGGCCGATGTCCTTGGCATCTTCGGTCGCGAAGGTCTCGACATGGCTGCACGTTGGGCCACGCCCGCCAACAACCTCATTACCTTCAAAGGGATGCAGATCTATCGCAATTACGATCGATTTGGTTCAACATTTGGTGATCTTAGCGTTCAAGCTTCAGTGCCAAATCCGGATCAGATCTCAACCTTTGGCGCGACACGAACGTATGATGGCGCGTTAACACTAATGGTCGTCAATAAAGTGTTGTCAGGAAATACACCGGTTAACATTAACCTGTCCAATTATGCGGCTTCCGGGCCTGTCGAAGTTTGGCAAATTACAAACAACAATCGAATATCCCGGTTGCAAGACCTGAATGTCAATGCGAATGTGATTTCGATGACGGCTCCACGACAAAGCATCAATCTACTCATTGTGAAACCCGTGCCTTCGGCTTTGCCACATATACCTTCTGTTCCTCAGGCGACCGCAGGAGTTGGCCAGGTCGAGATCAAATGGCGATCTCTGGCAAACGCACAAACTTACACTGTATACAGGTCGCTAACTGCTGGCGGCCCCTACTTGCCTGTTGGCGCTGGCGTCACTCAGCCTGACTATGTCGACACAAACCTTGATCCCGGAATTCATTATTACTACACAATCTCTGCATCCAATGGATTTGGCGAATCTGCAAAGTCGGCGGAAGTTACGGCCATTCCGATTTATTCCATGCGGATCAATTGCGGTGGCGGTCGATACGTGGGTTCGGATGGTTCTGTTTGGATGCCAGATAGCCTGTTCGACAAGGGATACAACTGGGGATTTGCAAACTACGGAATTGCTGACACCGGTGACCCGGGCCGTTACTGGACTGCTCGAGACGGCACATCGTATAGCTATCATTTACCCGTACAATCTGGCCTGTATAACTTAAAGCTCCATTTCATGGACGATACGACCGGTACAGGTCAACGAAAATTCAACGTTACCGCAAATGGTTCACCCTTACTGACAAATTTTGATATCTTTGCGGATGCAGGTGGCAATTACCGAGCCGATGTGAAGTCTTTTAACGTCACCTGTACCGACACGGGGATTAATCTCAAATTTGATGGTGTCATCGCGTCAGTGGTGGTTTCCGGGATTGAATTGAGTACAATCTCGCTAACTCCCCCCTCCCCCACCGGATTGACTGCCACTCCTGGGGACCATTCCGTCATGTTAAACTGGCAAGGCGTCACGCGAGCTGCAGCGTATACCGTTTTCCGAGCAACCAATGTCGCCGGACCGTTTACCATTCTTTCTTCAACCGTGGACGGCGCAGGTTATCAGGATGTTGCAGTTTCAAATGGCACAACCTATTACTACAAGGTGCAGGCCACCGACCAGGGGGGCTCAAGCGGCGATTCCAACGTTGCTTCAGCCACTCCAAGTATACAACCTCCTCCAGCTCCGGGTGCGGTATCTATTATCGCGGGTGATGGAAACCTGATATTAACGTGGGCAAATGTGACCTCAACCACAAGTTTCACTGTCAAAAGATCGCTCTTGGCCACGGGACCTTTTGTCACAATCGCGACTGGCCTGGATGGCGCAGGCATGCAAAATGTGGGTTTAACAAACGGTACCCAGTATTTCTATGAAGTATTTGCCTTAAACTCTGGTGGAAGTAGCCTGAGCAGTCCAATTGCGTCTGGAACCCCCATTGCTCCCCTTCCCGGGATGCCGACCGGGATGACCGCGATTGCTGGTGACACCAATGTTCTGCTGCAATGGGCTGGCGTTTCCCGCGCAACCGGCTTCACCGTTAAGCGATCCATAAATGCAGCGGGTCCTTTCACAATCGTTGCGTCAGGACTGGATGGAGCAGGTTATCAGGATATCAATGTCATCAATGGAACAAAATATTACTACGTGGTCGCCGCGACGAACACCTCTGGTTCAGGTCCAGATAGTTCTGTGGTAAATGCTACGCCAACGGATCCTATTCCTGCGATGGTAACCGGATTGACCGCTACAGTTGGAAATCGAAATGTACTCTTGCAATGGACTGGCGTGTCCCGCGCCAAGAGTTACACTGTCAGTCGATCTTTGACGGCCGGAGGAACGTATACAGTGATCGCAACAGGAGTGGATGGCGCATCTTTTCAAAACGTTGGACTTACAAATGGTGTCACGTATTTCTACATCGTGCAGGCTGTTAATGGTGGAGGAACGGGGCCACCATCGACAGAGATATCGGCAACTCCGCATCCGTAATCTATTTGCGCAAGGTAAGCAGTACGCCAAAAGCAATGAAAGCTGCTCCAGCGAATTGTGTTGGCTTTGGACGTTCTCCCAGAAAAACAAATGCCAGAAACATGGCCAGTACAAACGAGAGTTTGTCGATAGGTGCAACTTCCTGCACCTTGCCAGTTTTCAATGCTGCGAAATAACATAGCCAGGAAGCTCCTGTTGCCAGTCCCAATAACACGAGAAATAACAATGTACGGTTCGATATGAGTTTAATCTGTGACCATTCGCCGGTCGCCACAATGATTGCACCTGCGAATAACAGAATCACAATAGTCCGAATAAATGTTCCGACGTTAGACGGAATGTCCTGAATACCAATTTTTGCAAGGATGGCTGTAATTCCAGCAAAGAGCGCTGATAACCCAGCGTATCCCCTCCAATCCATATCAACCTCCCAATAGAAAAACCGGACGCATTAGCGCCCGGCATCTTTTACATTTAAGCAAGCTCAGATATCGACTTCAGAAGAATCAATGACATCCTCAGCCATAAATATCGGAGCCTTCATACGAAGGGCCAGATTGACCGCATCGCTGGGTCGACAATCTATGTCCATGCTGTGATCCCCCACTTGAACCACCATCTTTGCATAGAAAGTCTCCTGGAACACGTCGTCGATAATGACCCGATCAACCCGTGCTCCAAGTCGTTCCATCATTTGCACAAAAAGTTCATAGGTGTGAGGTCGCTCAGACTTCTTCTCTTCCAAGTGCTGATGAAGGGAGACTGCTTCAAACTGTCCGATGAAGATACAGACCTTGCGGCCATTACGATCTTCCAGTAACACAAAAGTCTGAGCGTCAGATCCATCAAAAGAGGTGCGCTCAAATACGCCAGCAACCACAACTTCACGTTCGACCACGACACGAGGCACCGGAACATCCCCTATCTCACCATCAGGCCCAAACTTGGGCAGCCTCAGATCGTCTCTGGGGTCACCTTCGCTATAGTATTCCTTTGAATCGCTTTCCAACTTATACTCCAGGTCAATCAGAGCTCTTCATGGTCCTATCAACCATTTTCAAGAACTCTGCATTCGATTTTGTATGCTTAAGGCGGTCGATCAGCAGTTCCGTCGCTTCCGGAACCGAAAGACCGGCTAGTAGTCGCCGCAATTGAGTGATTCGCTTCAAGCTTTCATCATCATACAACAATTCATCATGTCGCGTACCGCTCTTCATAATATCGACGGCCGGGAATATGCGTCGCTCGGCAAGATTTCGCTCGAGGTCCAACTCCATGTTACCCGTACCTTTGAATTCCTCAAAGATATGGTCATCCATGCGGCTTCCCGTTTCCACGAGTGCAGTTGCCAATACCGTCAAGCTTCCGCCTTCTTCTATATTACGGGCCGCGCCAAAGAATCGTTTTGGGCGATAAAGCGCTGCCGGATCGAGCCCTCCCGAGAGCGTACGGCCGCTCGGATTTACCGTAAGGTTGGACGCTCGAGTGTATCGAGTAAGGCTATCCATCAATACGATTACGTCCTTACGAGATTCTACCAGTCGTTTCGCCTGTTCAAGGACCATTTCCGCAACACGCATATGGTTTTCCGGCGTCTCATCAAAGGTCGAACTGATGACTTCACCCTTGACTGATCGTCGAATGTCGGTGACTTCTTCAGGACGTTCATCGATGAGGAGAACAAGAAGAACCATTTCTGGATGATTTACCGTGATTGCGTTAGCAATGGTTTTCATGATGGTCGTCTTACCGGCTTTTGGCGGCGCAACGATCATTCCGCGCTGGCCTTTGCCAACAGGAGAGACGATATCAATGAACCGACCCGCTATCTCTGTTGATGAGGTCTCAAAAGTAATTCTCTCATTCGGGTAGATTGGCGTCAATTCATCGAAGTTTGTTCTCAGGCGAGCTTCGTCTGCATCAAGACCATTTACCTGGTCCACTCGTAGCAGGCCGAAATACTTTTCTGTGTCTTTCGGAGGTCGAACGAACCCTTTGACAAGATCACCAGTTCGAAGTCCAAACCGCCGAATCTGGGTCTGCGAAACGTAGATGTCTTCCGCATTCGGGGAGAAGTTGTTTCGACGCAAGAATCCCCATCCATCGGGGAGCATCTCCAAAACGCCTTGGGCTGAGAGGCTGCCGTTTCGATCCGACTGATTCTCAACAACCTTTCGCACGATGTCTTCGCGACGCCAGTTGGAATCTGCAGCGATACCGCTCTCCTGCGCCATGGACAACAGTTCTTCGAATGACTTGTTGCCAAGGTCGGAAAGTGCGATGGCGTCTGGTGGCGGCTCGGTGGGAGCGGCGGGAGTGGCCGGTACGGCCACATGTCGCCTGGCGGAGGCTCCGCCGCGGGTTGGCCCCTTCTCTTCTTTAACAGGCGCTTCCGATGCTGGAGCCGAAGCTGCAGGTGGAACCGGGCGTTGACGGAGAGATCGTTTTCTTGGTGTGGGTTTATTTTCTGATTGCAATTTTTAGGGTCGTCCTATTGATCGAGGATGCCGATATACGGCAGGTTTCTGTAATGGCCTGCAAAATCCAGACCATATCCGACAACGAATTTGTCTTCTATAGTAAATCCAGAATACTTGACAGGAACTTCAACAAGTCTTCGGGACGGTTTGTCGAGCAATACACATGTTTCTACAGATGCTGGATGTCTGGCTCGTATGGTCTCCAGCAGGTATCTAAGGGTGAGACCTGTGTCAATGATGTCTTCGACGACAAGTACGTGTACATCTTCAACCGGGTGACCAATGTCTTTCAAAAGCCTGACTTCGCCCGACGTCTTAGTAGATGCTCCGTACGACGACATCGCAACAAAATCGATTGTGATCTTCAGGTCCAGTTGCCGGATCAGGTCTGCCACGAATGTTACAGCTCCGGTTAGTACGCCAACGACAACCAGTTCCTTGTTAGCATAGTCCTCGGTTATTCGACGTCCAAGTTCTGCAACGCGTCCCCTGATCGCGTCTTCCGAAATCAGAATGTCGGATATTTCCGATGGTTTCAACTTCAGACTACTCCCACTCAATAGTTGCTGGTGGCTTTGAACTAATGTCATAGACGACGCGGTTAATTCCTTGCACTTCATTGACAATGCGACTACTGATCTTTTCCAGAACATCGTAAGGCATGTGGAACCATTTTGCTGTCATAGCATCTTCACTGGCAACGGCGCGCAGTACGATCGGACAAGCATAGGTTCTGCTATCCCCCATTACGCCGACGCTTTTTACTGATGGCAAAAGAGCTGCAAATGCCTGCCAGATTTGAGAATATAGTCCAGCGTTACGAATTTCATCTATGAATATGGCGTCCGCATCACGCAGGGTATCTAACCGGTCTTTCGTAATGTCGCCCATAATCCTGATTGCAAGTCCGGGGCCCGGAAATGGATGTCGGTAAACAATTGCGTCCGGCAGTCCGAGTTCTGCAGCTACGGCGCGAGCCTCATCTTTGAAAAGATATCTTAACGGTTCAAGCACTTTCAATCGCATATCGACTGGCAATCCGCCAACATTGTGGTGGGTTTTGATTGTGGCGGCTGTACCAGCGCCACTTTCAATTACGTCCGGATAGAGTGTGCCTTGCGCAAGGAATGATGCGCCTTCAATATTGTCGGCATGTTCTTCGAACACGCGAACAAACTCTTCTCCAATAATCTTACGTTTCGTTTCTGGATCCGTTACATCGGCAAGCCGACGTAGGAACCTCTTCTCAGCATCCACATAGATTAGTCGAATACCCAGCGCGTCTGCAAAATCTGTTCGAACCTGTTCAGCTTCACCTTTGCGCAACAGACCGTGATCAACAAAGATGCACGTCAACTGATCGCCGACGGCTTTATGGACCAGCGCAGCAACGCAACAAGAATCTATACCGCCCGAAACTCCGCAGACTACTCCCTGCGATCCGACTATCTTACGAATACTTTCGACTTGTTCTTGCACAAAATTTGTTGGCGTCCAGGATTGATGGCACCCACATACGTTGACGAGGAACTTTCTCAATAGTTCCTTTCCGAACGGCGTGTGTGCAACCTCCGGGTGGAACTGAACTCCGTAGAGCTTTCGCCCCGGGTTCTGCATGGAAGCTACCGGTGTACTCGGAGTAGTTGCGAGGATCTCAAATCCCGCGGGCGGCGATAGAACAGTATCGCCATGGCTCATCCAACATCCGAGTGTCCCATTGGCTCCGTCAAACAAGTCACCTGCAGCAGTAACGGTCAATTCCGCTGCACCGTATTCTCGCTTCTCCGCGGGGACTACATTGCCACCCAGGAGCTTTGCCATTAACTGTTGACCATAACATATTCCCAGCACTGGAACTCCAAGCTCGAAAACTTGAGGATCCACCGTCGGCGCTCCGGAATCATACACACTGGATGGTCCACCAGAGAGGATAATCCCTATGGGCTGCAAAGTCCTCAACCGAGCTATATCTATACTGCACGGGAGAATTTCGCAATATACGTTACATTCTCGAATCCGCCGCGCAATTAACTGGGTATATTGCGCCCCGAAATCAAGAATGACAATTAGTTCGTGGGTTGGAGAATTATCCATAAAGAGAAAAGGAGGGCTGTGTCATCTGGGATGCGACGAAAGGGAATTATCAAAGTATAGCGCGTGGAATCGAAAGGTGTCAATAGTGGAGCAAATTTGCCGCGATTTTCCACCAATCGGTTGACCCGAATGCTTGATTCGACAAGTAATCCGTCGTTGTCCCCTACTCGCCTCCTTGACAAACGGGACTTCTTCATCTATAATATTAATGCTACTGCGGGGTGGAGCAGTCCGGTAGCTCGTCGGGCTCATAACCCGAAGGTCGCAGGTTCGAGTCCTGTCCCCGCTCTTCTTAAGGCTGCTTGGTAACCACCGAGTGGCCTTTTTTTTATTTGTTTGGAGAATTCGGTATGACTTACGAAGAGCAAAAGCGCATGGCACGGCAACAACGTGCTGGGTACGCACTACATAGAACTATGGAAATAGAACGAATGCGCGCCGAAACTTTTGATGATCGGCTTGCGGCATTTCGACGTGTCCTGGGATTCAGTGAAAATCTTCCTAAAAATGAGTCCAGAGTTGATGATGACGAACTGACTCGCAAATGGATTCGCCTTAGAGCCAATTTCGATGCCAAATACCGATAATGACCTCCTAAGAGCTGCCGCAGACGTACTTTCCGCGCTTGAAGGATTTGGTCTCTCACCGACAATTATCGGTGGAGTAGCTGTATCTCTAATGACACAATCGCGCCATACCGATGACGTAGATGTACAAATATTATTCGACACAAATGACGCAACTTCCCTTCTTGAGACGCTGGCACAGAAGGGATTTCAACCTCGCTTTTCTGACATGGAAGAACTGGCAAAACGATCACGTATGATAACTGTGCGCCACAAAGCGACCGATACTGTTATAGATATTGCCCTCGGGTGCATGCCATTTGAAGCGGAAATTCAAGCAAGAGCTTCGACGCACAATGTTGGTAATTACAAAATCCGCCTACCGTCTCCCGAAGACCTTACCATCCTGAAAGCAATCGCCAGTCGACCAAAGGATCTTGAAGACATTCGAAATATTGGCCTCGTTTATCCCAACATGGATCGAACGCGGATTGAGCACTGGGTTCGGGAATATGGCGACCTGTTGGATGAGCCTGACCTCTGGGAAAGAACAAGGGATTTGTTAGATGGAAAGAGTTGACAATAATTTTCGCTGCGATTGGCTGTCGTTAATTTTCATTTGACTCAGCAGTATTATCTGCCACCGGGCAACTGAGACTTTTGTCATACATCCCAGAGCGGTCGAAGCAACACGGTCGACGTGATCCTTTACCGAGCTTGTCGCATGCCTTTTCAATTCTTATCAGGCGAGTCTCTGCCTTCTTACCAGATGTAACCCACTTGATCCAATCTCGACGTGCAATCGGGGTGATTACTTGCCACGTATCTTGAGCAATTGGGTTAGCATCAATGGCGGCTCTAAAGTCATCTGGAACCTCAGGTTCCGGTTCTACTTTGACAGGCGAAATGATTAAAGAGATCATATCACCTACATTGGCCTCTGCAGTCGTTCGCAATGCCTCACTGACTTTTAACCAGTGACCACCCTCCCCGTCTGGATCCAGAGTAGCTACAAACGAATGGCCGTTGAACGTGCCCTCTACGGACACCTGACTTCGCGCAGGCAATTTTTCACTGGCTTCAATTGGGAGTTTCAAAAATGTCCACGTCTCGCCCTCTTGAATTTCAGCGGGCAGGAAAAGCTTTGCTGAGAATTGGATATTTGAGTTAGTCTTAGGCATGGTGTTGTCAGTCTCCATTAGCATCATTTAATTCAAGAGTGACGGCAATATTTCTGGTTACTCGTGCACCAATATTACCGATGTACTTTCATATTCCTACCAGTGGAATGCATCGTCGCCCAGCAATGTCTGAATGAAGTTCAACTGCCCGCTGTGGTACCAGTTGTGTTGTGCCACAAAACGGCACCTTTCGAATCGATTTGTCTCACCGTCGTCACTTGGTAACGACGACAGCATCTCGTCGTCAGAGAACCCTTCAACAGTGGCGATAAATCTTTCCATTGAATGCGTGAATGAAGCAATTACGGTTTCCTTGGTACGCTTGTCCTCTGGCGCAAAAATCCAGCCTTCTGGCCATGCAAAAAGCTCCTCACCACTTATGGTTAGGCGAACGTGGTCGTTTACCAGATTAACTTCATAGATTATGTCAGCGACGGTGCGGCATGCAGTTCCGAATTTACGGTCAAAAACTTCATGTGGCAGGAATTCAAGATCTTTGGACATGAGTCTGTAGGAGACCTTCAACATGTTTAAACTAATTGCTTTTGCATCCATGACTGTAGGCATTGTAGTTTCCTTAGATTTGTTTCTTTGCTACCTGATCATGCTGGTCAAACACTTACGAAATCTTGGGTTGTTTCCTGGAATATGAAGTTGGACTTGTATGATCAATTATCGGGCGTCTTTTCCCCTAACAGGTGCCGCACCGAATACATCTGTCCAGTGTGATAACCAATGTGGAAGACCATATATTCAAATTGGGAGCCGTATGTGAATCCACCAGGAAGCTGCCCCGTTGGAGTAGATTCCATATCTGGATTGAGCGCCTTGATACACGCTACAGACTCCGTATGAACCCGAAGTAGTTCTTGGTAAACTTGTTGCGCTGTCATTGCGAGATGTTTATCAGAGGGTGACGTTGTGATTGAACTTGTGTAATACCGGAACCGAACGTCGATCAGTGGACTGCTTACGCGGCACGAAGCGAGGTCCTCTCCCTCACCAGCAAAGCGCAGAGCTTCCCAGTATGCAATGTGTCCGGCAATCTCGCCTACGGAAAGTAGCCCTTCGGCGGGTCGCTTCCAGACATTCTCATTTGCAAGACCCTTGAACGCCTCGCCAATCTCGAAGTAACCCCCATCCAACATCCTCAGGTAGACCTCTATCAATCCAATCACCTCAAACATTTCGTAAACCACATTCTACCCATTTTGTTTCTGACCAGGTAAGTAGTGTCAGAAGGACAAGGTCACTGAATTGTCAAAATTAGCTCTACAATTCGTTTCGAAAGATTAAGCATGCCAACCATTGGTACCGTAGAAAGTCTGTGGCGATATCCGGTCAAAAGCATGCGCGGAGAGGAATTGACAGAAGCGTTCATGGGATTTTCCGGAATCTTCGGCGACCGTTGTTATGCTGTGAAGAATTCAGCTTCCAGAAAAGGCTTTCCGTACCTGAATGCCAATGTTCAACATCAAATGCTGGCGTATCTACCCCAATTTCGGTATCCAGAAAAGGCAATTGCACCACCGAATATCACAGAATCAATGTGCATTGGACCTGGAGTCACCCCTGCCAACGCTAATGCTGACGAATTAGAGTTGGACGTCATAATGCCGTCAGGTGCGATTATCTCAATCGATGACCAATCTCTACTGGAGGTGTTGAGCGAAGGATTGCATGGAGAAAACAATCTATCGGTGGTCCGTTCAGATCGCGCGTTGACAGACTGTCGACCTGTATCACTGATTAGCATTCAAACGATTCAACAACTTGGAACGGAACTGGGAATTCCATTGGACAAGAGACGCTTTCGAGCAAATATTTATCTCGACTTAACCGCTGACGAAGGCTTTTTAGAGGATGAATTGGTGGGTCGACGAATTCGAATTGGAACAAAGGCAGAGATAATGGTCCTGCAGCGAGACCCCCGCTGTCCGATGATCTCAATTGATCCCGGTACAGGAGAGCACAATCCAGAGGTTTTGCGACATGTCGCTCAAAAGCATGCCAACAATGCTGGCGTTTATTGTGCGGTTCTGGTTGAGGGATTGTTGAATGTCGGTGATCCCGTCTGCGTGGTGGATTGAGAATTCAGCACCCGTAAAGGATTCCCTTATCTGATTCCAACTACTTAGCATCAAATGCTATCCTCCCGACGCTAATGTCGCATTCCTGAAAGAGCAATTGCCCCACTCAATATGATAATATCCGGCATTACGCCGATTAAAGAGTTGCTACGTTGTACGCGGCGGCCACAGTCTTCCTCGGTTTCAAGTTGGTAATCAAGGTGCGAATGACAAGGAGAGCATTGATGCAAATCACAAACCAAAGTCGTTACCTGGCACTTCTTACGCTGTGGGGACCTTTGTTCAACCTTTTGCCGCTTCAGGCACAGAAGGCAATCCAATCGTCTAGCTCTACAATCGACGGCACTGTCCGGGCAGAGGTTATCGACGTCGTGCTAAAGAAGCTGAATTCCGATTATATCTTTCCCGATGTCGCGAAGAAGATGGAGCTGACCATTCGCGACCGGATGCACAAGTTAGAGTACGACGCCTTCCACGACGGGAAGCTGTTCGCGGAGAAACTGACAAACGATCTTCAAGCCGTCAGCCATGACAAACATCTGAGTGTACGATTTTCGGCCAATGCCCTACCGAAAGAGCTTAATAAAGCCACTTCGACCCCATCGGAACGGCTGAAACTGCGAACCGCGTTCCTTCGCAGAGGCGCGGCAATTAATTGGGGATTCGAGAAGGTAGAACGACTGCCTGGCAACATCGGCTATTTAGATTTTAGGTTCTTTGGCGATCCCGAACAGGCTGCGGAGACGTTAGCGAGTGCCATGAATTTCCTTGCCAATACCGACGCCTTGATCATGGATATGCGCGAAAACGAAGGCGGTGATCCCGCCATGGTCGCGGTTGCCTGCAGTTATCTGTTCGACTCGGTCCCAATTCATCTCAATGATCTCTATTGGCGACCGGATGCGAGCACGCATCAGTATTGGACGCTTCCGCACGTGTCCGGTAG